>JAFDHD010000179.1 GCA_019308995.1 Deltaproteobacteria bacterium
AGCTACTTATCTATGTTGTAGACACTACAACGCCAAGATTTATTCCTCGAAATAATAAATATTATCAATAAGATACACCATCCAATCTCACCAATGAATTCTGGAACATGGGTTTCAATTGGGTTAACTGAGAACTAAGCACACCAATAACAATTTTCTTATGAATATCATCATTCAAAAACTTTCTTCGTCGATAACAAGAAAATGTAAGGTAATGGGCCTGACTTTTTTCGTCATAAATTCTCCTGTTTGTCATACACGCATTATAGCATGTAGATGAACACAATGGCAGGACTTCTTGCGCCTGCGGCGTCCACACGATCCTTGCAGGATCGTATGGACCACCCCCGAAGATTACACTATCTGGTAGCGGACGTATCTGACTAAAATCTGCAGTCACTGGTATATAACAACCTCGCGGCACAATTTGTGATATCCAATTTTCTAATCGTTTGCGTTCAACAATAATTATCCAATGCGTGCCATCAGGAGACCCTGAAAAATTCAATAATACCAGATGAATTCTGTACAGATTAGGGATTGCAGGCTTCGCCGCCCAGACAAACAAGTTGTCTGGGCCACCCGTGGCAAGGATGAAGAGGGCATCAAGCAGGCCTTGGAGATGATAAACAGCCTTTAAGCGAAGTAGCGATTATTTCGGATTACCGGATTTTCTCCTTAACCGCCTCAAAGGCCTTCTGGGTGACTAGCAGGGTCTTTTCGATATCCTCCTCCTTGTGGGCTGCGGAAATGAACCAGTTGTGAAAAGGATGAAAGAAAACCCCTTCCTGATAGGCGGTGGCGCAGAAGGTTTTGTTCTTTTCAAACGAGGGATCGTCTTTGAAGGTCATGAATGGTATGGTAACCGGCCCGGTGTAATTAATTTCCAGCCCCAGAGATTTGGCCTGGTCCAGCATGCCTTGCTTGAGCATCTCGCCTATGTGAAAAATATGATCCAGGGCCTTGGTGCGCACCATTTCATCAAGGGTGGCCAGGGCCGCGGCCATGGGCGCGGCGCTCGTGAAAAAGGAGCCTGTAAAGAAGATCAGACTTGCCGCTTCCATGAGCTCCTTGGCGCCAACGCACGCGGAGATCGGATACCCGTTTCCCAGGGCCTTGGAAAAGCAGGTCAGATGAGGCTTTAAGCCAAAATACTCGGCCGACCCGCCCATGTGAAGCCTGAAGCCTACGCGAACGTCATCCATAATGAGCAGCGGGCCGTCGGCCTTGCAGATTCCTTTAAGCCCTTCAAGAAAAGCCTGGGTGGGCATTTCGAGGTCGTGGGCAAATTCATGTTTAAAGGGCGTGACGATGATCCCGGCTAGCTCATCCTGGTTGGCCTGAACGAGTTCTTTCAGAGTATTGAGGTCATTGAATGGAAAGGTCAAAACATTGGTCCTGTCTTCTTCGGTTGTCCCGGTGGGATTGGGTGTGCACCAGAGGCCGATGCCATGGTAAGTCCCCGCGGCCATGATGATTTTCTTCCTGCCTGTGTGAGCCCGGGCTACCAGACAGGCGCAGTTGACTGCATCCGAGCCGTTTTTACCAAAAAGCGCCCAATCGGCTGAAGTGATCAGGTCCACCAGAGACTCGGCCAGATCAACCCATAAAGAGGAGGGAAGGTTGAAACAGTCTCCTTTTTCCTTTTGATTCCGGACGGCTTCCTCAATCTTGGGGTGGTTGTATCCCATGATCATCGGTCCATAGGCACACATGTAGTCAATATACTCGTGACCGTCTACATCCTTAAACCGGCACCCCTCAGCCTTTTCGATAAAATACGGGCTTTGCTCCCAGACTAGAAGTCTGGGGCTTTGATGACCGGGAATACCGCCGGGAATTACCTTTTCCGCCCGCTCAAAAAGGGCTTGTGACTCGGTGAAGTTCCGCATTTTATACTCCTCTCCCTTGATTTGATTATAGATGGACCTGGAAATTGCGCCTTTAACAAACCATATTAACATCAATAAAGCTTCATGACAAATTGCTTGCCTTGATTAGCTGTCAACACATTAGAGGAGAGGCCTTGGATAATGTTCTTATGGGGGATTAAGGCAAATTTGTATGAAAAGATCCTACGTTGAGAACTGGATTAATTTTTTACTCAGCTTGGAAGTGCTTATTTCTTGACACTTAAGCCGTTTTCCTTTTATGCTACCTACATTCAACGTACAGGCAAGGTGTTATACGCTTAGCCTGCAAGGTAATGATTTGAAATAAAAAAAGGGGAGATCGAAGATTGTATTATTCTGAGCACCCAGGCCTTACAACTCACAAGGAGGATTCTTGAGCATGATTTTGAAAAAAGCTCTTTATACTGTGAGGCATGACTTTGAGAACCAAAGTCCCTGGGTTCGACCGGGCCGTCTGTGGGAAGAATTATATCCTGAAGGAGTTCCCAGGACGATAAAATATCCCGAGATACCGATTCATCATATTGGTCGGGAGTCCGCCCGGGGATATCCCCATAATTTAGCCATCTATTTTGTGCAGGAGGAAAGAAAATACACCTACCGTGAACTCATGTACTTAAGCGATAAGATAGCAGCCGGGCTGGCAGACCTTGGCATAAAAAAGGGAGATGGGGTGGGCATTTATATGACCAACTCACCGGAGTTCATATTCACTGTTTATGGAATCAGCCAGAACGGGGCCATTGCAGTGCCGATTAATCCGATGCTTAAGGCGCCTGATATAGAACATATCGTGAAGGACAGTGGCATTCTGAAAACGATTATTTGCAGTTCAATATTATATCCGAACATAGAAAAAGTAAGAGAAGATGTTGAAATAGATAATATCATTGTTGATGGAGAAGAAAAGCCGGGCACAATCAGCCTCAAGGAACTGATGGATAAGTCCCCGGCCAAACCGCCTGAAGTCAAAATTGATCCCAAAAAAGACCTGTGTGTCCTCTTGTATACCGGCGGAACCACCGGAGTACCCAAGGGCGTGATGCTGACTCATTACAATATCACCACGAATGTCTATCAGATGGCTGAAATGGAGGCGGTCTCAGCAGTCGAAGAAGAGATTAGTGAGTCCTGCATCACGGTCTTGCCTATGTGTCATGCCTTTGGTTTTTCCCAGGTCCAGCTCTACATGGCTCAAAGGGCCATGATGATCCTTTACAACGCGTTCAATCCGGAAGAAATAATGAAGTACATCGAGCTGTATCAAACTGAGAATTTCGTGGGAATTCCACTGATGTTTCAACTGTTAATCAATGATCCTAATTTTGAGAAGTACGACTTATCCTCCCTGTACCGCGTTATTTCAGGAGCCGCCCCACTTCCGCAGGAGTTGCTCAAGAGGTGGAAGGAGGTCGTAGGCTCGGACGTTGGTCAGGGTTACGGTCTCAGCGAGGCAAGTCCGACCACTCACATGATACCCTCATGGCTTCCCCAGAGCGGAGAAAGTATCGGGATGCCTGTGCTGGACACAGACGCGAAGATAGTGGATGCGGAAACCGGGTCAAAGGAGCTTCCTCCTGGAGAAGTCGGCGAGTTGACCGTCAGAGGTCCCCAGGTGATGCAGGGATACTGGAAACAGCCCGAGAAGACAAGGCAGACCATAAAGGATGGCTGGCTTTTCACCGGGGACCTGGCTTACATGGATGATAAAGGTTGTTTCTTTATCGCTGGAAGACAGAGCGATATGATAAAGTATAAAGGCTACAAGGTGCTGCCTGAAGAGGTGGAAGATCACCTCTATCAACATCCCGCTGTCCTGGAGTGCGCTGTAATAGGTGTGCCTGACCCGGAGATAGGGGAAACAATCAAGGCTTTTGTAGTAATAAAAGATGATTATATGGGTAAGATCACAGAGGAAGAACTGCAAGATTGGGCCAGGAGCGAGATGGCTGGCTACAAATGGCCCAGACATGTGCAGTTTATTGATGCGATTCCAAGAACACCGATTGGTAAGGTCTTTCGACGAGCTCTTAGAGAAATGGAGGCGAGTTAGAACAAAACCTGGAATTTGCAGAGGCAAAGAGTTAATCCAAGACGCATATTGGATTTTTATCAAATGAAACCTTTAATTTTAGGGCCTAAGTAAAAGGAGGAATTAATCATGGCCAAAATGCCCAAGAAAGCTGTTGTTATTGGATTGGATGCCGCTTCACCAAAGCGGATTGACGAGTATGCCCAGGAAGGGCTTCTGCCTAATTTTAAGAAATTGATTGACGGCGGCGTATTTGCTGAGAACTGCCTGGTGCCGTTTCCCACGGTCACTCCGCCCAACTGGACGACGATTGT
>JAFDHD010000180.1 GCA_019308995.1 Deltaproteobacteria bacterium
ATAAATTATTAAGAAGTGTCATCCGGGCCGACCCTTACCTGTTCTGAAAATTCAGCCGCCAAGAGGTAGAAGGCATGAAACTTGAACCGCTCCGCACCTATCTTCTCAAAAAACCAGGTGCGACTGAAGAATACCCCTTTGGGCCGGAAGCCATGGTCTTCAAGGTCAAAGGAAAGATGTTCGCCCTGATCGCCTGGGCGGAAAACCCTCTTCGCCTCTCACTCAAATGCGATCCCGATCTCGCTCAAGCCCTGCGCGAAGTCTACCAGGCCGTCCGGCCCGCCTACTATATGAATAAAAAACACTGGAACACCGTTGTTTTAGATAACAGAATCCCTGAGGACGAGATATTGACCATGATTGACGATTCTTATGACCTGGTGGTTAAAGGACTAAAAAAAGCCGACCGGGAAAAGCTTCAAAGATTGGTTAATAAGTAAAAATACCTTATTCAAATCATGGAGGGTTTTGAGATGAAGATAACCAGTCTGGACAATGTCGAAAAGATGGACATGAACATGGAAGGCGCAAAGAAGGTGCTCAAACAGGTTCCCATATCAAAAAATGACGGCGCGCCCACATTTTCCTTTCGTGTATTTACTATTGACGTGAACGGCCACACCCCGTTTCATCGGCATTCCTCGGAACATGTAAATTATATCATCGCGGGCCACGGCGTTCTGGTTACGGAAAACGGGGAGGAGCATGAGGTCAAACAAGGGGATTTCGCCCTGGTCCTGCCCGATGAAAAACACCAGTATAAGAACAAATCGGCCTCCGAGCCTTTGATAATGATCTGCGCCGTGCCCAAGGAAAACGAATAAGCGAACAGGTTTCCCCCTTCATTTTTAGGCGCTGACCGGGAACGACTATAAAATTTTAGAATAACTCCAACTGTCTGGCTCTGGGCGGCGGGCGGCGGCCGAGCCTGGCTTGGGTTTTGAGCTGACTGGAGATCTCCTCAAGAAAAGGTGAGGGCTTGGGCTGGCGCTTGATCCCGAAAAGGCTGCGGGACCTGGACCGCGTCAGAAAAAGCTGCCTCCGGGCCCGGGTCATGGCGACGTAAAAAAGCCGCCGTTCCTCTTCGAGGGAAACAGGCCGATCATTTGGAGGCTCATAAGGCAGTACTCCCTCTTCCAGACCAACAATGAAAACCACCTCGAATTCCAGACCCTTGGCCGCATGCATGGTCAGGAGGCTGATCTTTTCTACCGAGAAATCCATGTCATCGGTTTCATGGAGCGACTCAGTCCCAGCCTGCTGTAAAGGCAACCCCGCCTGACCGAGCGCCTCGACAAAAGGACCGGCCAGGGCGTGCAGGCGATAGAGAACCGCTATATCTTTCAAGGTCAGGTCAGAAGTCTCAGTTGAATCGGCCAGACCGGTGTCCAAGGCATAGTGGCTCGTCCCGCCCAGGAGTTTCTCTATTTGAACCGCCACATACTCGGCTTCAGCCTGGGGCGAGGCAGCCGCGACGGTGGTCAGACGGACCGGACCGGAAAGTCCGGAGAAAAGCTCAACCCTGCCTTCAAATGGATTGTGAGCAATGACCTGGGCCGAGGCCTTGAGGATGGTGTCGGTGCTGCGGTAGTTTTGGGTCAGCCTTATCACGCGCGCCCCAGGGAAGTCCTCATTAAAGCGCTTGAAATATGCCGCATCCGCCCCGCGAAAACCGTAGATGGCCTGATCTGGATCGCCGATAACAGTCAGGCTGGGGGACGAATCTCGCACCAGGAGCCGGGTGAGGCGGTATTGAGCCAGGTTGACGTCCTGGTACTCATCAACCAGAACATGACGATGGCGATCCTGGCAAGCCTTGGCAATGGCAGGGTTTTCTTCGAGCAAGGCCACGGTTTTTGCGATCAGGTCGTCAAAGTCATATCCGCCCGCCGAGGCCAGAGCCTGTTCATAGCGCTGATATAGCTGGGCCAGTTCAGGATTTTCCAAATCACCCGGTCGCCCGAGATTCTGCTTGGCCAGGGAAATAATCCTCAGGAGCTCTGCCGGAGAATAATCCGAACCGCGGGCTACTTCCCTGGCCAGGTCCAGGATTGCCTCTTCAGACAGGACTTCAAACTGACGGCCGCTGAATTCACTCAGGATCCTGGCTCCCAGCGCATGAAAGGTCATGACCGGCATTTTCTTAATCCGGGAGTTAAAAGGCAGACACCAAGCCAGCCTTGAGGACATCTCGCCGGTGGCCTGGCGCGTAAACGTCACGCCCAGGACCTCTTCAGGCCTGGCCAGGTTCTCCCTGACCAGCCAGGCCGCCCGCCGGGTTAAAACCAGGGTCTTGCCTGTACCTGGCCCGGCCAAAATAGACAGGGGCCCGGACCCATGAGTTACAGCCTCATATTGAGGCGGATTCAGGTCGTCCAGAAGCGGGTCATCCGGGAATAAAACCGCCTGACCGCCCTTCCCTTTTGCCGGGGTAAAGAGGCTCTCAGGCTCTGCCTTGGACTCAGAAGCCGCCTTAGCAGGAGCGCCGGCCTTTTTCTTTTTTTCAGGAGACGCCAAAGCGAACAGGGCGTTCTGGCCAAGGAGCGACTTCCGCTCGGCTGGATCGAAGAGACTCACCCGGCCGTACTCGCCGTCGTATCCGGGGGCAAGGCGGACCTGACCTTTCCGCATCCGCTCGATTCCTATGCCCAACAGCTCGCCCCCGGCCCGGGCGATGTCCTCAATCGGCATCTCCCTAAGGATAAGGAGCTCCGGCCCCAGCTTGGCCAACAAATCGTTATAAAGGTGGCTAACTTTTTTTGTTTGAGGACCGCTGCCAAGGACTTCAGACAGGACTTCAGACAGAGGGATAAGGCTCTGAAAAAAGCGGGCTGCCTCAGGCCGCGCCTCCTCTGAATCAGACGCTGGCGGCCGGTCAGCCAGCTCCTCAACCCGGTACATCACACCCAGGGTCACGGGCTTACCGCACACCGGACACAGTCCCTTAAGCCGCCTGGTCTCCGACGGTTTGAGGCGCTGGTGGCATTTGCGGTGTCCGTCCAGGTGATATTTGCCTTCCTCGGGAAAAAATTCAATGGTGCCTTTAAAACCGCCCTGCCCCTTCATGGCCTTTATAATGGCCGGATACGAGAAATCGGTCTCAAAAAGATTGGCCTCCCGGCCCAGCTTGGCTGACGAATGGGCATCCGAATTGGAAACCAGAATAAAACGATCTATGGCTGAGAATCTCGAATTCATGGCCGGGTCTGAAGACAGTCCGGTCTCCAAGGCATAGATATGCCCGGTCAAGTCCTCGAAACATTCTTCAATGGAATCGAACCCGCTTTTGGAACCTAGCACTGAAAACCAGGGCGTCCAGATATGGGCGGGAATAAAAAAGATTTCCGGTGAAATTTCAAGGCAAAACTCCAGCAGGTCTTTGGCGTCCAGGCCCAGAATCGGCCTGCCATCGGATTCGATATTACCGAGACGGGCCAACCGGCTGTTAAAACGAGCCGCTGTCTCAAGGTTGGGCAGGAGGATCAGATTATGATTCTTGCGAACCTGACCTTTCTTCTTATAGATGTTGGAAATCTCGACACTAAGGACAAACCGGGTTTGCCCGCCTTCTGAAAGCACCAGCTCATCTTTGAGCCGGTAAAAGCCCTCCTCAGCCTCAACCAGCTGATCCTGAAGCTCGGCAAACCACTCCGGATGAGTCGCATCACCGGTGCCAACCAGAGCCAGCCCTTTCCGTGCTGCCCAGAAGTCCAGTGAACTGAGGTTGATTTTTCGGGAAGTGGCCCGAGAAAAACGCGAGTGGACATGCAGGTCCGCAGTGAATTTCAAACCCTGACCCCTTGGTGAAAGTGGTGACGAGGCAACTATAAGACAATCCCGTTAAAATAGAAAGTCATTTCCAGACCGGCCTGACCATCATTGCCACGGATCGAACGGAGAAGTTGTGTATGTCAAGTTCTGCAAAAAGGATTCATGGCATACGGGGTTCGAGTTATCGCAAGGCGCTGGCCATGGCGCGCTGCCTTTAAGAGGCAAGTGTGCGTCATGGCCAGCGCCGTTGTTCATGCAGCCTTCTATACCTTTCTAATAACCGATTCCTTTTTATGTCCTTTGAGAAGTTTCACGTCCAGATAAATGGAAAAAAATTAATTTTATATTTCAGAGACGACTATTTAAGCTTAAAGTTCAGGTCCTCAAAGGCCTGATAGAGCACAGCCCCTTCGGCCTGGGCAG
>JAFDHD010000181.1 GCA_019308995.1 Deltaproteobacteria bacterium
GCTTCCCACCCCGCCTTACGGCGGCGCAGTTACTTTTGGCTACGGAGCTGAGGCTTGCTCCGGCACGGACTTTCACCGTGCGGGTAGAGCGCCATCATGGGCGCACGATTCCCGTCTGCGCGGGAATGACAACAACTTCCACTTCGCTGACTTGAGGCTTAAGGCAACCTGCCGGTACTTAATCAGGTCTTGAAGCTTCATGGTACGGCCTAGTTTAATTATCTCTTAATTTTCGTCCAAAGGGCGTTGTTAAGCCCAAATTTTTTTTAAAAACGAGGATTATTAACCGAGAGGCAAGGGGAGAACCGCTGTTTTTCGCGATCAATTGATCCGGCTTAATAGTCTTTGATAAACAGCGATAAGGGGCGGCCTTACAAAGCCTTATAAAGCGGATGATAAAACAGAATATTGAGATCTCCGGTTCAGATGTTCAAAATTACGGCTGTGGACCGTGCGCAGAATGTAGCTCTGGAGAAGCTGTTCGTAGGCCTGGTGCTTGCAGTACGTGCTGTTGAAAATTCCGGTTTCCAGGAAGCCCAGGTAACGACATCCGCCGTCACACAGCGGGGTTAGGGCGCAGGAGCGGAGGCATTTTTCCGGAAGCTCCCGGAGCATCAGTCTGGACTCACGGTAAAAATCAATTCCCGTCTTGACATGGCCGTAGTTAAGTTCAGGCGAATCAATTTGAAAGGGACAGGCCGTAATCTGTCCGTCCACATCAATGACCATGGCGGCCTGGTTATTCGCAATGCAGCGCCAGGCAGGCGGCTTAGCGGGTGAACTAAAACCCCAGGCGGCAATTTGGTCCTTGAGCCAGGCACGGCGCTCGGCATTCGTATCAATCAGGCAGTCCGGCCATCCGACCTGCTTTGGCCCTGAAGCATCCTTGCTGTTCTGTCCCGGAAAGCCGGGCTGGAAACTCACCGCGGCGATGTATTCCCCGAGCCCGTGCAGAATAAGATCGTTCAAAAGGGCAGGGTAAAGCAGGTGCTCATCCTGGTTCGGGTCGTATTGACTGATGAGATGAATTTCAATCAACCCGGCCATGGCTGACAGATTGTCCATGATCTGTTCATAGGTCGGACTTCCGTCCTTAGCCGGTCTCAGGTGATCGTGAATAATCATGGGACCGCCGATCTTGACCCGGACCCTGGTTAAGCCAAAGGGCTTGAGACCCTCGATGATATCCGGTTTCAGGTCCAGTCCATTGGTGGTCAGGGAAATCTTGAACAGGATGCGCCGACCGTGGCAGAAGCGGTGCAGGCCTTCAGCCAGGTAAAGGATGATTTCTGGATTAAGCGAGGTGGCTGGCTCTCCAAAGTCAAGATGAGCGCTCACAGGCCGCTTCTGTTCCAGGTCGGTCGTGATGAAGTCCAGGACTGACCTGGCTGTCTCCCGGCTCATCTGCCTGATTTTTTCGGTTTGACCGAAGTAGCAGTTTGAACATCTCATTTCGCAGCCGTGAGTGGGATTGATATGATAGCGGAGATGAGTCAGATCATAGGCCCTCTGATGCCGCCAGTGAGCCAGGACCAGGTTTTCATCTGTATCTGCCGGCACCAGGAAGCCCTGGTTGAGCAGGTGCCTCACGGTTGATTCGTGCTTGCAAGAGCCGGTTCGAGCCTCCTCCCATACGTGCGCCGGAAGCGTACCCACAGCCTTTGTCATGGTGTTGAATAAGGCGGCCTGATCCTGTTCATTCAGCGGCTCAACGATAGTAAAGCGTGAAGGCTTGTACTCGGGCAGCATTGTTGAAATATTCTCCAGAAATAGAATTATCGTCTCGATGATCAAGATTAAGGGGAGTCAAATATCATGCCAGGATGAAATGAACTTCTCTTTGTGGAGATAACCTGTTTTTTTTACTGGAAAGGTTTTATCTGACCGGTGCGCGGCCTGATTTTTATAGTACCATAAAGGCATTTTGAGTCCGGATTTTTTCATTTGAAGTCCGGACTTAGGAGATCGTTTTAATTGTAGGGGCGGGGTTTATCCCCGCCTGTATATTTCTGATGACTTTGTTCTTTTGGAATCACTGCTTCTTAAGAGCTTCTTTTTCCATCTCTTTTTTAATCATCCGCTCTTTAATTGGTGATCCTTCAGGGAAAACAAAGATAGCTAAGGCATGGAAGCATATACCAATACCCCATCCAATAAGTGGCCACTTGAACCAGAGGTATTGGGTTGATGTGGCAAGGTTGATGATAATGAGTAGAATATTCACTCCTACATAGACTGCCAGATGGATGTAAAATCCGATCCTGGCCTCCACTCTTTTTTTGGCCTTCTGAAAAGTCTCTTGGTTTTCCATTTGTGTCTCTTTTGCTATTTATAAAGATATGACGCCAAAAAGCCTCTATTGTTAGTCGCCTTTAACTGTATAACGTCAGCCATATTAGCTGACGTTATACAGTTTAAATCACCCTTAGATACTTGCGAGCGGGATATGGGGTGTCTAATTCCCTTTGAACCTGAAATTCGGCTCCTCAAAGGCCTGGTAGATTACGGCCCCCTCAGCCTGATCCGGCACCGGCCAATTCATGAGATAGCAGATGGTCGGCACCAGGTCCGGGAGCCAGGTGGTGCGTTTGAGGCGGTAACCCTTTTTTACGCCCGGCCCGGTCATGGTAAACAGCCCTTTCAATGAGCCGACCCCCCATTCCGCGGTGGGCAGGATCGAGCCGTGCTGACCCCCGAACCAGGGGTATATGGCGTAGATCACGTCCCCGATGTTATCCCCATAGAGCCCCAGGATTCGGGCGTCTTTTTTTGACAGGGCCAGGGCCACCGGGCGTTTGCCGGTTCCTGGGTCCACGTACGTCAGGAAAGCGTCTATGATCTCCTGCTGCACCTTTTTGTAATCCTCAGGTTCGACGACGCCGCCTGAGTCGCGTCCCTTGAGGTTGACGTAAACGTGGCACGAGCGCTGGGGGATAGCCTTGGACTTTTCGAGAACCGGGTGCGGGCGGGCGCCCCCGGTAAGTAAACCGGCCAGCTTGCCGCCGAAGCCCGATAATTTCACCTCTTCGCCCGGTTGACTTTTTGGAGTCTCGATCGTGATCAGCCCGGCTGGCGCCAGGGCCATATATGGATCGAAAGTCGGTCCATCCGGAGTGGCTCCATGATCTGAGACCAGAATCACCAGCGTATCCTGGCCCGCAGCCTCAATTATTTTCGCTATCAGCCGGTCTTGGCTCTGGTAGATCTTGAGATGCGTCTCCCAGGCCTTGTCGTATAAGTCCTTGTCAGGAGTTGTGTCGGGGTCCATGAAGTTAATGATGGCGTGATACAACCAATCCGGCGGATGGGAGTGCATATAGAAAAGGTCCCAGTCATCTTTGTTCATCAGGGTTACAGCCACGTCTCCGTTGAATTGATCATGAATTTCGTTTGTCTCGGCGTAGGTGTCCAAATCAAACCAGCCGAGAATAAGCGGACGCATACCACCGGCGTGACCAAAGGTACCCTCCTCAGACACAAGCTCCTCGGCGATCTCAGCCGGAGAGGTGCAGCCGGACAATGAGCACAACTCCCCAATAAGGAAACGAAAATCCTCCGCGTCGTCAGATAGCTCAAGGAGTTTGCATCGGAAAAAGACCTCCTGCTCTGATCCGTCCTCCATCTTGATTCGGGTGGTGATTTTCGGGCTCCACTGCCCCACGGCCAGGGTGCAAAAGGCGTCATTGAAATTTTTTGTCGGCGAGAGGCTAGCCCGGTCATAATCCTCACCGTCGGTCTGGTGCGCCAGGACGTACCATGTCGCGTCCGCCGGTTTGTCCTTGGGCGTAGGGAACATAAGTTTGGCCTCCATCTCCAGAGGCTCCGGACTCACCTCCGGGAGGTTTTCCCAGCCTTGAGCATCCTTAAATTCCCCGCGAATGGCAAAGGGGTATATCCCCGTGGTGATCAACTGGCTACCGCACAGGCTGTCTAAAGAGTCCAGCCGCTCGAATCCGTCACGGTATTCGCCGACCGTCAGCCCGGAACCGCCGACCATGACGCCGTTTTTCATTTTAGAAGGCCAGGCCCCGGGATAGTTCAAGACAATGCACTTCTTACCGATTTTGTCCAGGGTATCCCAGAGGGGCTCCGCCTGAATGCGTTCACTGTTGAATGACTCCCCT
>JAFDHD010000182.1 GCA_019308995.1 Deltaproteobacteria bacterium
CAGCTGTCCTATACACCTGTACTTAAACTAAAAAAGGACTCCAAACTCAATCAGAGCTTATAAATGAAAAGGCCAAACTTGAGGGGCGGGGTTTATCCCCGCCCGTATATTTCTAGTCTTTCATATGTCAATAAAGGCCAAGACGACTATGAACGCGCTTATAAACAACGGGTCATATTAATTTAAAAAAACGTGCAAATTCGATGTGTTTCATACTGGTAAATTCTGAAACAGGAAAAACAGTTTCTTAGAAGCGTTAAGCCACGAGGCAGTCCCAGGGTTTTTAATCAGGACAGTTGTTTTAAGAACTACTTAACCCCGGACCGATTCTTACAAACAGTCCCGCCGGTCTGCCCCGTAATAATCCTCGTTCCAGGAGGCGGCATACTCACCTTTCCTTAAGGCGTGGACAAGCTCTTCTTCGGTCCTGACGGCGTCGGGAAATTGGGTGTAGGCCCGGCCCAGGACCAGCAGGCCGTGGGCGTCCGAGCCTCCGATGCCGTTGATGCCCAGGCGTTCGGCGGCCTCGGCGGCCATGCGGTTCTCCTCAAAGGACGCGCTTCCATTCATCACTTCCAGAGCCATGAGTCCCTTGAGGTCCAGGACCCGCTCGCCCGGGCGTCGGCCCAGGATGTCCTTCTGAAAGGGATGGGCCGGGATGGCAATGCCGCCCCGCTCATGCACCCAGTCCACGGCCTTCTGCATCGGGAACTTCGGAGGCAGGTCCCCCTTCCCGGCCTTTACCCCGTAAATCAGGAGATGCCCTTCGGCCGCATTATATTCCATGCCGCGAAAGATGGGGAACCCGGCCCGGCGGGAAATCGCCTTGAAAGGCGCGCTCAGGGAGTATGAGTTATGTTCTGTCACGCAGACCGCGTCCAGCCCCACTTCTCGCGAGCGGGCGGCCAGTTCCTCCGGCTCTATCGAGGAATCTCCTCCTAAGACTGTGTGAACGTGAAGATCTACCTTGAACATCATGCACCTGCTGAGGCATACTAATGGAAATGAAGCTGAGAAACAAGTATACTCACACGGTTTGAAGAAAGGCGGATGCTTATGAGTCCTGAAAAACGACAGCAGTTGGACCGGATGTTCAACCCCCGGGGCGTGGCCGTATTTGGAGGCGTGAGCCGAGCCGGGGCCTTTGCGCAGTCAATCATTTTGAGTCTCCTGGCCTATGGTTATCAAGGGCGGATTTATCCTGTCTCTCGCCAGGGAGGCGAGGTGGCGGGTCTGAAGATTTACCGGAACCTGAGCGAGGTGCAAGGGCCGGTGGACCTGGCCTCGATCTCCGTGCCCGCTCACGCCGTGCCTGAAGTCCTCCGGGAATGTCTGAAGCACAAGGTTCCAGGGGCGCAGATTCACACCTCCGGTTTTGCTGAAACCGGGGAAAGTCAAGGCATGGCCCTTCAGGAAGAAATCAGCCGCATCGCTGAGCAGGGAATCAGGGTCATAGGCCCCAACTGCTTCGGCATCCACAGCTCACGCGGGGGGATCAGCATGCTGCCAGGATTTGATTTCTCCAAGAAGCCAGGCCCGGTAGCCATGCTCTCCCAGAGCGGCGGCGGGGCCTGTGACTTTGGACATGAGGCCCAGATTGCCAGCCTGGGTCTGAGCAAGGTTATATCCTTTGGAAACGGCTGTGACCTGGATGCGGTTGAGCTTTTGAAATACCTGGCGCATGACCCGGAGACCGGTTATGTGGCCGCCTATCTTGAAGGGGTGGAAAGCGGACGTAAATTTTTCGAGATCGTTAGAGAGCTGACCCCGAAAAAACCCGTGGTCATCTGGAAGGGCGGCCTGACTCCCCTGGGAAGCAGGGCGACGCAGAGTCACACCGGGTCTTTAGGCGGGGAAGCCAGGGTCTGGAACGGCGCTCTGGCCCAGGCTGGAGCCGTGCCGGTCCAGGGGCTGCATGAGATGATTGACACGCTGACGGCCCTGGCATTTCTGAAAAGCAGAGGAAGACGAATTGCCTTGGCCGGCGGCGGCGGGGCCATTGGTGTTTTTTCCTCGGACCTGGCGCACCGTTTCGGTCTGGAGGTCCCGAGGTTCAGCCCTGAAACGCAGGCGCGCCTGAGGAAGCGGCTGCCCGCGCCGGGCAACAGCGTGCTCAATCCGCTGGACACAGGCACGCCGGTCTTGCCTCTGGAAGTCCTGGAACCCCTGATCAAGGAAATCCTGACCAAGGAATCAATGGACGTGTTGGTGATGGTGATGCTTCTCCATCCCCTGGAAGTGACCAGTCAGGTCTTCCCCAAGATGATCGGCCTCCCTTCGCCGCCCGCGGGAAGCTACCTGCAAGGCCTGCTCGAAATAATGTCCCGGCTTAAAAAGCAGACCGGTAAGGATGTGGCAATGGCCTTTGAAAACAGAGCCACCCAGCCTGAAAATATAAACGTAGAATCCGTGTCCAGGAAGATGCGCCTTCAATTTCAGGCAGAGGGGATTCCGGTTTTCACCGGGGCCGAAAGGGCCCTCCGAGGCATCCGAAACGCCTTGAAGGCCAAGCGGCCCTAGCCGGACAGAATCCAGGCGATCACCGTGAATTCCTTTGACTTTTTTCTGCACCCCTGATACTTTTAATCTATAATGTCATTGCAAGTAATTAAGGGGAGGATTATTTGATATGTTTGGTTTGGGCATGTGGGAACTCTTGATCATCCTGGCCATCGTTCTGGTCGTCTTCGGCGCCTCGAAGCTGCCTGAGATCGGCTCCGGATTGGGCAAAGGCATATCCAACTTTCGCCTGGCGTCCAAAGAGGCCAAGGAGATTGACGTTACCCCGGAAAAAGATGAAGTCGCCTCGGAGCAAAAAAACGAGGAAAAGTCCGCATCCTGAGATTCGGGCAGGCCTTTATTGATGTTTACATCCTGTTATGGATCGCGAGCGCCGCTTGCACCCGCGTCTGCCTCTTCTAATTGAACCTGCCTTTTTATTGAATTACCAGATAAAGCCATGAATGAAGATTCACATAAATCGGCTTATACAGAAGAAAACAACCTGCTTTAGCCAGTTTATACAGGCGGATAATTATTGTTAGCGCTTATTAGCGCTTATAAAGATTAAGCCAAGGACAAATGTCAGATTGCACGCATAAAAGAGTCAAGCTTTTGAATCCTTACGTATATATTCGAAAGTATCAATGTGAGGACTGTGGAAATGTTATGATGTGTTCTTGTGACGAAGAGTTTGCACGAAAGTATCTTCCCCATCAAATAAGCGAAGCTACAGAGTTAAAGAGTCAGAGAAGGACACCTATAACAATCGGATTCCAAAAAAATATCTGTGATAAATGCAGAGGACTCCCAGAAAAAGCGTACCCCATGGAAGAGATATACGGGAGAGAATCAAAAGTACATCGATACTATTGGAGAGAGATTGCATTTGAAACCATAAAAAGGTTTGAAAATTGGTCTCGTAAAGAGGGCTATAGCGATTGGCTAGAAGCAATGCTTACTCACAAGGACATGTACAAAGATATTGAGCGCGAGGTTGTGAAAGAAATAAATGAGTTCCATATGAAAACTCCCAAATATACATACAAAGAAGAATCGCAGAACGAAATAATATTAAAGTACAACGTTGAGGTAATTAAACTGGAGGGAGTTTATATTAAATCACCAAACCGCAAAGTCAGTATTCTAAATGGTAAAACTATATGCTCAGCTGAGGAATATGTAAAACGATATTTAGATAAGCTCGGATACAACGTACTTGTTACCGAAAGCGTGCCCTTTCATGTGATTTTTGGCGTATTTATGTGGTTATTGATTCAAGATCCCTCGGATAAGCTAAACCGTTTGGCGTCATTTGGTGACAGAAGTGCATTTGATAATAGCATTAAAGGAAAGCTTATTTCAACTTTCTTACCCGAGGATTTTGGTACGTCAGGGTATTATGAAAGAAGGAAAGAAGCTATTAAAGCACATTTTAAAACGATTCCTGAAGATAAAGATGAATTATTTTGGACCTTTGATTATTGGATAGAGCCTAGCAGTAATTTTAGACAATATTTGTGGGCTCATCAGCAAGACGATA
>JAFDHD010000183.1 GCA_019308995.1 Deltaproteobacteria bacterium
TTTTTCTCGAGAGACATGGAATTCCAGATGCTGTCCCCTACAATTCCGGTGATGGCTTCTACAGACTCAAGGACAAGGCGCATCGAGTCGTACCCAATGGCCTCAAAGCAACCAGGCATTATCCCGTATTCCGCAGTGTAATCCTTTACGAACTGTTCACCGACCTTTGTCGTGGGGAAATCTCCCGCAAACTGTGTCGAAATGTAGGCCCCTTCGACCGCCTTGCCACCAACCTCGATCAGGCTGATGTCATCAGCCCCGTCCGTGTAAAAGAGCGGGAGCGTGATGCCCAATTTACGAGCCTGCTTGGTGTAGACTGGTGCATCCTGGGGCTCGGGCGGGAACGTCACAAATGCATCAAGCTTCTCCTGAACCCTCTTGATTCGGGTAAGCTGAGCCGTGAAGACCAAGTCACCCGTCATATATGACTCTACAGCAACGATGGCGTTGGGGTCTTTGGTATAATACTTGAAAGCCTCCCTGAAAGCCTTAGACAGGTAAGTGCTGTATGCGCTCGCTGCATCCCAAAGCACAGCAACCTTCTTCCAGCCAAGAACCTCTACGCAGAACTTCGCTGCCCCCGTTCCCTGGAAATGGTCACCATATGCAGGCATGAATATGTACTCGCCGATCCGGGGCTGCGTTGGTGTAGTAGCGGGCCCGGGAAGGAAACAAGTTTTGTTAGCCTGAAAAACCGGTCCTGAGGCGGAGGTTAATGAATCGTCCTCGCTGCCCACGGCAGCAAGGACCTTAAATTCCTGCGTCAGACGCTTTGCGGCGCTCGATATTACATCCAGCTCACTTTGTCCGTCGATATTGGTGTATTTTACAGGATGTCCATTTATCCCACCGGCGTTATTGACCAACTTGACTGCGAGTTGAGACCCTCGGAAGCAGGCCTGACCGATTTCGCCACCGAAGCCTACTAAATCCCAGATAGAGCCGACTATGATAGGCTCCTGCACTTTCGCCGCCCCTACTCCGCTGACCAAAGACAAAAAAACAACCAGCACAAAAAAACTTTTAATCGCTTTCATCATCTTTTTCCTCCTTTTTGTTATAGGTTAACTTTTTTTGACAATGTCCAGCTCTTGCCATCTGATGGCCTCTTGAGACCCATAGGCTGACTATTCGCCAAACCCCTTTTCGCTTTATCGAATATCCAGATCTGCCTTTATTTTCTTGAATTTTTATTAATATATGCTCCCTATTTTCTGGAGCCATACGTGGTCAGATAGACAATCCATGATTCTAACAAAATATTTTTATCCAAAATCTATGCCAGAAATAGAGAAAAAGTCTTAATTCTATTTTAGGCTTTATTTTCAGATGGTTATTAAGGATGATATAATAAGGGAGGTTATCCCAAATGGGAAAGAAAAGTGTGACAGTCACACTTGTGTGATTTCACGCATCTGTGACATGTCACATTTATTCAGTTGGTTTGGTGAGTTTCAGGTTGTCTATTTTTCGATAGATGGTCCGTCGGCTTACACCCAGCAGGCGAGCGGCTTTGGCCTTGTTCCAGTCGGTCTTGTTTAAGGCCTGAATGATTTTTTGCTGTTCATCGACAGTCCTCTCATCAGGAGCACACGCTTTGATCTTAGAATCTTCACTGATTTCAGGTGGCAGATGATTTATCGTAATGGTACTGCCATGGCAAACGATGAATGCATGTTCTAAGGCATGTTCCAGCTCCCTTACATTCCCCGGCCAGGGATAGCGCATAAATAGGTTTAGCACTTCATCGGATATGCCATCGATGTTTTTATTGATCTTTTTGTTTAAATTTTTACAGAAATGATCAACCAATAAAGGAATATCTTCTTCTTTTTCGCGCAGGGGAGGTAATTTGATTCCAACGACTTTGAGCCTGTAATAAAGATCTTCCCGAAATTCCCCCAACGATACCTTCTCCCTCAAATTGCGGTTTGTGGCGGCAATGATCCGCACGTTTACCTTTATTGGATCAGACTCGCCAACCCTCTCAAATTCTTTTTCCTGCAGTACCCTCAAAAGCTTCAATTGTATCATGGGAGTAATGCTCCCTATCTCATCTAAAAAGATGGTGCCTCCATCCGCCATTTGAAAACGGCCAATATTGTCTCTGACCGAACCCGTAAAGGCCCCTTTAACATGCCCGAACAGCTCACTTTCAAGCAGGTTCTCAGTGAGGGCGGAACAGCTTATATTTACCAGTCGATTAGCGGCACGAGGACTTTCATAATGAAGCGCTCGAGCTACCAGTTCCTTACCGGTACCGCTCTCACCTGTAATCAACACGGTGGTATCCGTGTTGGCCAGGTCTTCAAGGAGCCGGTAAATCTCCTGCATTTTCTGGCTTTTACCAATGATGTTGTGGAATCTGTGTCGTTCTTTCAATTCACGCTCAAGGTCGGTCAGTCTTGTTATGTCTCTGACCACAAGGATTGCTCCCCTGAATCTGTTGCCGGGATAAGTAAGAGGTGAACTGGTCAACAATACGACCTGGTGAGACCGGTCTTGATGCCTGCATTCAACACGATACTCTTTAACTATATATTTCGTTTTCAGGGTCTCTCTCAAAACATTGAGGCACGGTTTAATGCATTGGGTTTGAACCTCACTGAATTCCTTTCCGATAATTTCCCGGGGAAAGAGACCACATATATGTTTCGTTGCTTCATTGGCCTCCAATATATGCATCTCTTGGTCTACAGTAATAATGGCATCCTTCAGACTTCCGAATATGGCCTCCAAATTTTGGCGATATTTTTCCTTTTCATCCATAAGCGCCTTATGGTTTAGCGCATGATTGGTTACACGCAAGAGCATATCTTTTCGAACAGGTTTGGGGAGATAATCAAAAGCACCCAGACGAACCGCATCCGCCGCTGTCTCAACATTTGGTTCTCCAGTTATCATGATAACAGGACAATTCATGTTTAATTTTTTGACTTCCCGGAGGATATCAATTCCTGTATAAACACCGAGTATAATATCAGCGATTATCACATCAAGATCAGTATTAGAGATAATTTCAAGAGCTGAAGAATAGTCTTCTGCGGTCAACACCTCATACCCTTCTTTGGAAAGATGAGTTTTGAAGGCGAACCGGATGACTTCCTCATCATCAATGATTAGTATCTTTGAGCCCATTTCATCCCTCGCCGGATTACTCCTCTTTTACTTCCCGGGCATTATTTACAGGGAGGTCAATAATCACCCTTGCATATTCTCCAGGAACACTCTGAAAGGTAAGCCTCCCGCCATGGCTTTTAATAATACCATGGCTGATACTAAGCCCTAACCCAGTTCCTTCACCCCGAGGTTTCGTTGAAAAGAATGGATTACATATTTTGTCCATTATGTTCTCAGGTATTCCCACGCCATGATCAGAAAACGTCAACCGAACATTCCTTTTGCCTTCAATCCCTTTGATTTCCCCTTTGATTTCAAGTGTCTTATCTTCATGGAATCCTGGGAACTTTTTGTTTAATGCATACCGGGCATTGCTGATTATGTTTAAAAATACCTGTTGAATTTCCCGGCTTCGCGCTTTGATCTGGGGGAGGTCGGAAGGAACAACCGTACTGAGTTTTATTCCGTCTTTAATTATCTGCCTTTCTACCAGGCCAAACGAATCCGATAGGATATCCTGTATATTGGTCGGGCTGTGCTCTTCCTTGCGATCCCGGGCAAAGGAAAGCAGATTTTTGGCTATTTCCGCAATCCGATCTCCCTCTTTGATAATTCTGGTCGGGATTTCATCATTTTCACCCTTTTCAATGCATTGGTCCTTTAACATCTCAGCGATACTAATAATG
>JAFDHD010000184.1 GCA_019308995.1 Deltaproteobacteria bacterium
CCCCAGCGTGGCCCTATCCTCACATGGTGCAATTGAATGATAAACAGAAACCAAAAAAAAGCAACCGGACATTTAATGTGCTATGAACACCGGACATTTTAATTTGCTATTGACGTGGACTATTTATTAACTTGACACGTAACTGTCTTTTCCCTATTATTCCCTCATGGAAAAAGGAATTCTTATCAACTATTCAAAGTTAACTTATCAATTGTTCTAAACTAAAAGGAGGAAAAATGGCTGGTATCGTATCATATGGAGCATATATTCCGTACTACAGGTTGCCCCGGAGTATAATTACTACTATGTGGGGTGGCGGCGGAGGACGTGGAGAGAAGGCGGTCGCCGGGTTTGATGAGGACCCCATCACCATGTCAGTCGCTGCTGGTATTGACTGTCTAACAGGGATTGACCCCAAGACGGTAGATGCCGTATTCCTGGCCACGACCTGCGCGCCATACAAGGAAAGACAGAATGCAACTATAGTCGCCGCTGCTCTTGACCTTCCACGCGAAGCCCGAAATACTGATTTCGCAAATTGTCTCAGGGCCGGAACTACGGCCATGCAATCGGCCATGGATGCCGTAAATGCAGGCTCACTCAACAGCGTCCTGGTAACAGCCGCTGACATGCGTTTAGGCGGTGCGGCTGGTGGGGATGAACTGATCTTTGGTGATGGAAGTGCTGCCCTCCTGTTTGGAAATGAAAAAGTGGCCGTAGAGATTGAAGGCAGCTACACCTTGTCTGATGACCTGGCAGATTACTGGAGATCACATGAAGACACCTATGTCCGACATTGGGAAGATCGCTTTGGCCGTGAGCAGGGTTATTTGAAGATTCCCGCTGAAGCTGCGGCCGGGGTTATGAAGAAGCTTGGCCTTGATAAGAAGGATTTTTCCAAAGTCTGCTTATTTGGTCCTAACGTCAGAAGTCACGCCACTCTGTGCCGAAGGATGGGCCTCGATCAGGAGCAGGTTCAAGACCCTCTTCTTAATACGGTGGGCGAAACCGGCACGGCGCAGCCCCTGATGACTCTGGTGGCGGCCTTAGAAGAAGCCAAGCCAGGCGACCGGATCCTGCTGATTAGCTGGGGGAATGGCAGTGACGCCATTGTGCTTAAAGTCACGGATGAGATTGAGAATATTAGAAACAGGCGCGGCATAAAGCGTCATCTCGAAATTAAAAAAACACTCGATAACTATGGAAGGTACTTACGCTGGCGGGAGATGGTATCGCTGGCGCCGCCTGCCCGACCACCGGCAGGAGCAGCCTCGATGTCGGCCCAGTGGCGGGAGCATGCTTCAGCCTTGCCTCTTTACGGTGTCAAATGCAATAACTGCGGCACCCCGCAACTGTATCTGAGTTATGCCTCGACTCGCGCCCATGTCTGCCTGGAATGCGGGGCCAAGGATGATTTTGAGCCTTATAGGTTCGCTGATAAGCGAGGCAAGGTAGTCAGCTTCAGCCATGATTTTCTGGCTGGCGGTGTTGACCCCCCGACTACAGCCGCAGTTATTGATTTTGAAGGAGGCGGGAGAGGTCAATTTAATATGGTTGACCGTGAAACTGAAGAGTGCCAGGTGGGTATGGGAGTTGAGATGACTTTCAGGAAGCTCCGTTACACACTCGGTACTCACACCTATTTCTGGAAGTGCAAACCAGTAAGAGATTGATTATATAAATATTAAGGAGGGCAGAATATGCCAGGTAGTATTAAAGATAGAGTTGCTATTGTTGGGATGGGGTGCACCAAGTTTGGCGAACGCTGGGATGCCAGTTCCGCTGACCTGCTTGTGGATGCGGCCTATCAAGCTTATGAAGATGCCGGGATAGAGCCCAAGGACGTCGAGGCGGCCTGGTTGGGGACCACGACCGGGAGCACCGGGATGGTGCTGTCCGAACCGCTGCGGCTCCAGTATATCCCTATTACCAGAGTGGAAAACGCCTGCGCCACCGCTTCAGACGCCTTCAGGAACGCTTGTTACGCTGTGGCCGCCGGTATCTATGACATAGTGCTAGCCATTGGCGTTGACAAATTCAAGGACAGTGGCATTAGCGGTTTGGGTGATGGCGGGGCGCCTGGCCCGAGTCATGCCATGGTGGCTGAGAGTACGCCGCCGCGGCAGTTCGCCATGCTCGCCACAACATATTTTTCCAGGTATGGCTTGAGCTATGAGGAAGGCAAGCACATGATCGGCCGGGTCTCCTGGAAAAGCCACCAGAACGGCATGCGGAACCGCAACGCTCATTTCCAGAGGGACGTGAGTATGGAGACGATCCTCAATTCCCCGATGGTGTCCTGGCCTTTGGGTTTGTTTGATTGCTGCGGCGTCAGCGACGGCGCGGCGGCCGCCATTGTTACCACGCCTGAAATCGCCAAAGGCATGAGGAAAGACCCGATATATGTCAAGGCCCTACAGATTGCCATGAGCCCCCGCGATGGAAACTACACCTCAAAATATGATTTCACTCACGTTGAAACTACGGTCAGGGCTGGGGAAGCGGCGTACAAGGAGGCCGAGATAAAGAACCCGCGCGAAGAAATCAGCATGGCCGAGGTCCATGACTGCTTCTCCATTACCGAAGCCGTAACCATGGAAGACCTCAGGTTCAGCCCCAGAGGAAAAGTCACGGAAGATATTGAGAACGGCTTTTTCGACCTGGATGGTGGCTTGCCAGTTCAGCTTGACGGCGGCCTGAAATGCTTTGGACACCCGATCGGCGCCAGCGGACTGCGCATGATCTATGAGATGTATTTACAGCTTCAAGGCCGAGCAGACGATTTGCTGAACCCCGGTATGCCTTCTCGGCAGGTAAAGGATCCTAAAATGGGCCTGACTCACAACCTGGGCGGAAGTCCGGATGGCTGCGCTATCTTTGTAGGTATCGTGGGTCTCCCGGGGGTATAACTGAATAACTTGCATAACGATCAAGCATAGCAGCCCGCAGGGCTGTTAGCTAAGATTGCTTGTTTCAACGTTTCTAAAGGGGCTGGTGATGGCATGCCCAGGAGCCAGCCCCCATTTATTTTACAAATCTGAAATCTGCCTTCATCCAGATCTAAAAAACCTTTCAGGGAATACTTATCTATTGCCGCCTGGAAGAAACAACGCAAACACCATAAAGGAGGAGAAAAGGACTTGAAGGACACATACCAAATATGGCTTTGGGAAAAATTGGCGGAAAGGTGCATCAAAAATCTGGAAAAACATGGCTTTGACGCAAGCTTTTTTTCAACCGCGGCAGAGGCCCGTTCTTTTATCCTGGACATGATTTCCGCTTATGAGACCTTTGGATTTGGAGGCTCGGCTACGACCAAGTCTCTGGGAATTATAGAGGAGCTTGAGGCCAAGGGAAAAACAATTTACAACCACCTTCAGGAAGGCCTGACTGCTGAAGAAAATCTGAATCATCGCCTTCAGCAGGGACAGAGCGATTGTTTCCTATGCAGCGCCAATGCCATCTCCATCACCGGAGAAATAGTAAATATAGACGGCGTTGGAAATCGGACCAACGCCATGAGCTTTGGCCCAAAAAAAATCATCATCGTTGCGGGCATGAACAAGGTCACACCGGACCTTGAATCCGCTCTGGCCAGGGTTCGGGAGGTAGCCGGGCCGATGAGGGCTAAGAGTCTTGGTATGAAAACGCCCTGTGCTGAAACAGGGATATGCAATGACTGCGATGTGCCGCAGCGAATCTGCCGCATTACAACTATTCTGCATCGTAAGCCGATGATGTCTGATATCTCAGTGATTCTGGTCAACCAGGCTCCGGTGCGCAACATCGTGCCTAATCTGGTCTAGGCCGCTAGCGGCCACGAGGTCAAAACCGTCACGGTTGCTGGACAGCCATGTAGGTTGGGTAGAGCGAAGCGAAACTGAATTTGTCAATACTACCTTAAAATCATAGACGTTGTCTTAAATCCGGTTTAATACCTCAAGCATCCTTTTCAACTTATAAACTATACCCCACTACTGTCCGGTTAAGGCTTGAGTAATTTCATGAAACAATAATAATGACAACCCGTTGTGAGCAGAAATGACTATTTTCGACTTCAACTCGTCCATGGGTTTCGGCAATACTCTTTCCACAATAACGAGGAAGGAGATAACCGATGTACACGGGACGAATTATTTTCTC
>JAFDHD010000185.1 GCA_019308995.1 Deltaproteobacteria bacterium
ATCTCATGAGGGATAACAACGATCCCATGCTTATCGGCGTGGATAAGGTCGCCGGTGTTGACGATCAGGCCGCCGACCTTCACCGGTATCCCTGAATCCACAATATGGTTATAGGCGTGTGACGGCATAACATCAGCGGCAAAGAAATGAAAACCCAGGGCTTGGACTTCATCAAGGTCGCGAACGCCGCCGTCGGTAACCACGCCGAGGCAGCCCAGGGCCTTGTGGATGTTGGCGTTTACCTCACCCCAGAGACAGCCGATGGGCCGGGGCTGGTCGAAATCGTGAATAACCGCGACCCTCGGAGCCGGGGTGCTCAGGATGTTATCCCAGTGGGCCAAGACGGCGCCACGGTCCCGTTTGGCCGGGGCCTGGTCAGCGAGCATGGTCGCCGTGCAGGCGTATCCCACCATTGGCTTAAAATCCGGGAAAAGGCATTTGATCCCCAGCATAAAGCCCTGATTTCGAGGTCTGATATCAAAGGTTTCAATAGCATTACTGATGGCCGGTGTCGGCCACGCTCTAAGGGCCTCAAGTTCCGATTCAGACAGTGGTTCCATGTTCAATCCTTTCTGCTAAATATTGCTTAATCTCATATTCCCTCAAACGGAGTAAAATTATGAATCGCTATAAATGAGGTTCTTTCAGACCTGATCCCCGGCCCTTCCTTACCGGGGCGGTCACTGACCCGGCGTCCGTTTTATTGATGAACGGCAGCCTTTGCGGTCAGGTCAACGGGGCCGGCTGGGCCAACTCGGTCAGCCGGACGGGAAGGCTGTAGCGGTCTATATTCTCCTGGATTTTTTCCACGGTTTTGGCTGCAAGCGGGATTCCGGTCTTGAGTCTTTCCACCTCCATTCGTGCTTCCAGTTCGCCGGGGTAGAGCACATCTTTGCCTTCAAGGACCGGAGTCTCCTTTAAATACTTGATCATCCCCTCCAGCTCTGTCTTGAATAGAGGCAGGTCCCGGAACCGCTCCACGTCGAGGACAATCATCAAGGTACAGTTGTTAAAGACAGGAGAGTCGTTACAGCCAATATAACCGCCTCCGGTGAGCAGTCCGGCCAGGACCTCAACCATAAAGTTGAGTAAATATCCCTTGTATCCCTGCTTCCCGCCCAAAGGCAGAATGGCTCCACCCGCGTAAAAATCGCTGGGGTTTGTGGTGGGCCGTCCATCCTTGTCTATTAAAGTCTGTTCCGGTGCGGTTTGGCCTGTACCCAGCATGACCTGCAGCTTCCCCTCGGCATAGACACTGGTAGCCATGTCTAATACGATTGGATATTCTCGATCGCTGGGTATGGCCATGGCCATGGGGTTGGTGGCCATGCGGCGCGAGCTGCCTTCAAAGGGGGCGACCAAATAAATAGCCCCGCCGCAGGATGTGTATACCATCCCGATGCAGCCGGCCCCGGCGGCCGAGACAGCGTAATCGGCCAGCCGCCCGACGTGAAACAGATTAGTCACTCCGACCGCCGCAACGCCATTGGCCCGGCCTCTTTCTATGGCCGTGTTCATGGCCTTCTCAGCGGCTACCTGGCCATACGCCCTATTTCCGTTGATTACGGCGGTGGAGCCATGGTCCAGTAAGAAGTCAGGCACGGCGCCCGGTTTGATCAAATCTCTGCGGACCATTTGCATGTAGAGCGGTATGCGGATGACCCCATGGGAAGGATGGCCCGTGAGATCTGACTTGATTAGCCGGCTGGATACCAGATCGGCCTCTTCCTGCGGTGAGCCGCTGGCCTGGCAAAGATCATGGATCACCCGGCGTAATTGCCTCGAAGGAAAATAATATGTATCGCTCATTATTAATTCTTTCCAATGGCCTGTATTGGGTGTTTGTAAATTCTATACCTCACTACTGTCCGGTTAAGGTTTGAGTAATTTCATGAAATTACCTAGCACAAATGTCTTTAAATCAGCTATCTTCATTGTCTATTACCCCACTTTATGGTTATGTTTGGCTGTTCTAAGCAAGAGGTCATAGGAAAGACTGGAGACAGGATCTAAGGCCCATTTTACGGGAGATCCTTAACAATCGCATGGTTTCATAACTTATTTCATCCTGGGTTTTTGGAAATTAAGAAAAAAGAATACGGTTTTAAGAATTTATACTCAAAGATCTTTAAATGTCAACATGGATTGAGGACTGTGTTAAATAAGGAAAAGGGTAGGTCATTGTGGGGCGACATTATGATTAGGTTTTCTATTGCGGCTGCGGTAATTGTCCCTTTAAAAGAGGTAGGATCTAGGGGCCCTCGGGGATCACTGCCACTCGTTTCTCTTTTTCTCCGCTTTCCGCAATAGCTTGGTTAAGCTTAGTGAAGTCGTTGATTACCTCTATACAGGTCAGTCTCTCCTCTTCGGGTGTAAGTCCCTGAGTGAAGAGTCGAACCGTGCCTTTACGCATGGATTTGAGTTGCTCCTCGGTTTGCCATTCGTCAATGGCCTCGTAATATCGCAGATCAGAATGCAGGCGCTCTTCTTATCCTGAGCCTCCTCCTTGAGGGGCCGGCAGTTCACCGGGGAGTTCAGTGCTTCAGCCACTGCTTTTCGGGGGTCGTTCATTACTGGCATGGCCTTTTTGTTGATCACATCCACCTGCCAATCGTCGGGCAGTGCCAGAATGAGCCCCTGGAGGCCGTAACTCATAGTGACTTGCATAGCGCTCCCTTTCTAATCTGATCGCACTTAAGGATACTGCTGGTATTACGAATTTTTTCAATTGTTAAAGTACGCAAGAACCGGATGAACCATAAATAGAGAGTTTCAATCATTCCTGTCAAGTTTATTATCCCGTATGAAGTTAAGCGCGTCGCCCGGACCGGCGGCGCGATGAGAATGGGCCCCTACGGGTAGAGCTCGTCGGAGATGCATTAATAGACAGGAGGAAACTACAGTAATTTTTGACAGTGAGTGTCCAGAAATTGTTGACAACATTGCCTTTCATAAAGGATGATGAGCATAAATTCATTAGAAAAGGGGGTGTCCTGAACACAAGGGAGGTCTAGAAATGAAGTCTTTGTCAATCTTTAAGCCAAAAGGGGGATGAAAGATGAGTAAGAAGGGTAAAGACTTGACGCGAAGGGAATTTATGGAACTCAGCGCCGCCGGCGCTGCGGCCGCAATAGTAGGTGGACCGGCAGCCCTGGCCGCCCAGCCGAAACGAGGCGGGACTGCTATCTGTGGAACGGGGCTGTTGATGCAGACCCCGGACCCGCACAGATATGCCGGGGGGCTTATGAGAAACGCCGGGGCCCTCTGCTGGGAAGGGTTGACTCAGCCCATCTCCATGGCCGAACGCAACCGGATAAGAGAGGAGAAAGGTCCGGACGCAGTCCCGGACGTTCAGCCCATGATGGCTGAAAGCTGGGACATTGAGAAGGGCGGGACCAGGTACATTTTTCATCTTAAAAAAGGTATAAAATTCCACAACGGCAAGGAATTCGGGTCGGACGACGTGAAGTGGACCTGGGAACGAATAAAAGACCCGGTCCATATTGCTATGAACCGTAAGTTTCTAACCGACTACTTAGAGTCTATAGAAACACCGGATAAATATACAGTCGTGGCTAACCTGTCCAGGCCTTATGGCGCTTTTTTAATAGCAAACGCCTGGTGTAACACGGTCATCCTGCCCAAGGATTGTATGCCTCACGGGGTGATCTGGGGGGAGACCGCGAGCTTCAAGATGCCCACGCCTAGCCCTCCAGGAACCGGC
>JAFDHD010000186.1 GCA_019308995.1 Deltaproteobacteria bacterium
GATAATACCGCCTCAGATTAATCATTCATACCATCTCCTTTTTTGTCTTTCTTTACTAAGAGGACACTTGACCCTTTTTTAGGCCTGCTGTCAACTCAAGTCGAAACTAACTCAACTTAAACAACTTCACTGATGACGGTTCCCTGCTCTTCCTCTTTTCTTAAATTTTCGATCTGCTCCTGCTGCCTCTGCCTTTCTTGAGCCGCTTCCTCCCGTTCGGCCTCGGCGCGCGCCGCCTCCTCCTGTCTGTTTGCTCGGGCCTGCTGGATCTCCTCTTCACGCTGCGCGGCCTCTGATGCGTTATTATTCGGGTTTATAGCCAAAGTATCAATCATTTCCTGCTCCTTCCTTAATGTTTACCGGACCCAACTCAGCTTTAGCCGGTTTTTCTTGCGTAAGTTAGGTCAGGAAGACCTGAACCAGGCCTTCCAGCCGGTGCAATTTTCTCAACTCATCTTTGGTCATCCGGCTTAAGCTGACCTTAGCCTGCTGAAGAAGCCGCTCAACCTCATCTTGACTGCGAGGCATCTCAGACACTGCCCGGCGGTTCTCTAATGAAACAACCTCGACTATATTCTTTGGAACAGCCTTGGGTCTGGCAGAAGAGACATCAGGATCTCTGTTCGGCGGACGGACTGCCTTTTGAGGTGAGGCTTGCTTCTGGCCCGTGATTACCGTTAAATTAACATTCACTTTCATCACTGTACCCTTTTTGGTTTTAATGTCAAACTATCATAGACAAACGGCTAAAGAGACCTTTCTCCTCAAGGAGAGACCTGGCGGTCGCCAACTGGCAGTAAGAAACTACCTCGATTGGCTGAGCATAATGCCGGATATCACGACCAAGAACACCCTCCAGAACCGCTCCTAGGCCGGTGAAAAACCCATCCGGACCGATCAGTGTCTGGCGAACTCGCTCCGGTTCAGCGGCCAAGGCTTCATAGAACCTGTTCGTCAGACCCAATCGTCCATCGCTCAGAGCTTTCAGGCCAATTTGCTTCAGACTCGAAAGAGAAGCGGCCTCCTCGCTCATGAGCTCGTTTAGTATAATCGGCCTGATATCTTTCTTGTGATCTTTTAAGAATTGAATAAGCTCATTGAATCGTTCCACCAGGCTCTGGCTTTGCTCTGGCACGGCCTCAAGACTTTTTTCAACCTCAATATTTACAGTTGACTTCGTTGGTTTAAACAATTTTAAAACGATGCTGTCTTTATCAATTTCCAGTTCGTTGAAGTCTGAATCGTAAGACCGGTGGTCATAGAAAACCCTCGCCTGCCAGGCCGAAGGCACCTGCCGGTTGAGCTGGAGTGTCTCGACAAGATCGCCGGATGTGTCGCTTAAATAAAACGTGATCGCCTGCCCGGTCTGCCTGGCGCGAACAGTCAAGGTGACCCAATCCTGGAGAACATTATCCGTATCAGGCTCTGTGGTTACGGTGAGGAAGACCTCCAGACGGTCATCTGCGGTTATGATCTCTCGACCGACTTTTGACAAAAGATCAAGGTTTGTGTCCGCACCATATCCGGTCTTGACCACCCTCACCTCCACAGAACTCGCGTCCTCACCTACTGTAAGGTCAAAGATATAATCCCCGGCGTCAAGTGAAACGGCAGCGGTGGTAATCAATTTGTCGCTGATATTGGTCTGGGGATAAGCTAGATTCTGAATCTCGACGTGGTGAAGTCCAATCGGAGCCCGATCAAAGGCCACGGCCATAATCTCATCCGGGGCACTTGATATAGCCGCCCGGGATTCGGTAAGGCTGACGCGATCAGGGATGCCAAAAAGTTTGATCTCAGCTAAAAGCTCATGAATATTGGATAAAAAATCCTGAAACACCACCCCCTGTCTCATTTTCTGGATTTTCTGACTTGAGGTCTGACCCGGTCGGTAGCGCAGGACCGTAGCCAGATCGGTCTTGGCTGGAGTCATGAAAATCTTTTTATCACGATTTTCAGCCAGCCACGAGGAGATGACCAGTTGAGGAATTTGAATGCTGTTAATGACAGAAGACATCCTCTGCCTCCAATTGACCGGCCAAAACCATTTAAGACCAGGTACCCACAACTTGCGCTGGGTCTGATAACGCTGCACAACTGACATCGGCTTCAGACTGAAAAAAAATACAAAATGCCTTACTCAAGGCATTCTCCCCCGTTGGTTTTTTTATCGGCCTAAACAGGAAAAAACTTAAATCTTTTTTGCGTTTTTAAAAAAAATAATAAATTTATATATAAATATCAATAAGTTATACCTAAGAAAGCGCTCAAGGGTTCCCTGAGAAATCAAGTAAGTTCTAAATAGAGAATTAAATCAGATTTTCCTTAAGTAGAGTCAAGATTTTCTGGCGAAGACGCGGCTTAAGGGCCTTCCCCTCGAGGATGATTACAAAGGCCAGAGGCTCCCTCTTTTCGCGGGACAGATACCCGGCCATAGACTTGACATCCTTCAAGGTTCCGGTCTTAAACCAAACCCCTTGTTCAAACTGAAGCAGTGAGCGGTACGGACGGAAGCGGTTAAGAACCGTGATCATCTGAGCGGCAGTGATCCTGGTGCGGCGAGAAAGGCCGGAGCCTTCCTCGATGTGCAGCAAAGGCAGGCCAATGGCCGTCAGGTATTTAGATATTAATTGGCGGGATTTGTGCACATCAGCGGGTGGGCCATACCGTTCCGCGCCCATTGTCAAGAAGATCTGATTGGCCATGAAGTTATTTGAATATTTGAGCATTGTCTTCACCAGCCAGGTTAACAATTTTCGGGAACGATGCTTGTAAAAGAGAGGGACGGTAGTCGAATCTATTGCAGAACGGCTCACCCGGCCCCGGACTTTTAGATCGGCCTTTTTCAGGAAAGCCTTCAGGAGGTGGCCGGTGTACAGCGGGACAATCTCAGGATTGTCTGACAGGTTCAGGCGTACCTTGCCTTTGAGGCCGCTTTTAAGGGCGATCTTTCGAGCGAAATCGGTCAAAGGGGTTTGCGGTTCGGCTGAAGAGACGTGCCCGAGCTTATCAATCCGAACAAAAATGGTGTTGAAGTTTACACACAAGGCCCCATTGTAAGCATCGTATGGGTTGAGGCTGCGGCTGGTGCCATGCAGGATCAGTCCGGGAGAAAAATAGGTATTATCCAGAAAGATATGCCTGATGCTTTTCAGGCCCTTGGATTTGAGCCTTTCCGCGATTAAGGCCAATTCTTCAGAAACCAGATAAGGGTCGCCTCGGCCCACGACGTAAAGATCGTTATCAGGACTGAGTCTGAACTCAGTGATGAAACGGTAATCCGGACCCAGGAAGTTCAAGGCAGCGGCTGAAGTAACGATCTTGAGGATTGAGGCCGGGATCAGGGGCTTGTCAGGATTTAAGGCAAAGTGAGGTTGGCCTTTGGCATCCGCCACCAGTACTGCGCCCTCCCCGGCCAGGGTTTGGATTTGGTCTTGCCATTTTCCGCTCGCTGGCAGGGCCTGCCCTGAAAAAAAATACAAGGACAAGGATAAGACAATAATTGAAAAAATGAAGCGAAACACTTTTTTATTGAGGTCTTATGCTTTAACTTTCCTTCATGCGAAGTTTATCCAGAGACTCGTTCGGGCCCAACAGTAATAAGATATCACTGTCTTTCACTAGGAAATTGGCCGTGGGGATGAGATTTAAACGGTCTGGAACGATTTCCTTGACGGCTACCACCTGCACACCATATCTGTTGA
>JAFDHD010000187.1 GCA_019308995.1 Deltaproteobacteria bacterium
AAACGCCATAAAGGATGCAAAGAGGAATCTTCCGGATAAGGATGATCCGAATTTCTCTCAGTTCGAGCAAGAGTTGATGGCGATGGCCAGAAATGAGGCCCGACAAGTAACGGCCATATATGGGCCGAAATTGGAGGTCTTCAATGGAAAGCACAAACCCCTGCACAAGGATTATGGACGTATCTCCAAGGACTATGATGCTCACGCCACCAAGATTAAACGGAGCGAACCCAGTGTAGAGTTGTCCAGAGGGAAGTACTATGCGTTGATGTTTCTATTTGTCTTGGGTGAAATTCCTATGAATTCCCTCGCCTTCTCAGTGTTTGGTGAAAGCCAGATATTCACATGGATCATGGCGGTCGGTGTGGCTGTGGCCATCCCCTGGATCGCCCACGCCATGGGGATTCTTTTCAAGCGTTGGTCTGAGCCATGGTGGAAGAATGCTGTCGGTATAACGGCACTTCTCATCCTCACCGTTGGCGGCCTGGTTGCCATTGGCTACGTGCGTGTCCAGTACCTGGGCGACCTCAGCAAAGCAGGTGCAGTCAGCGCTTTTAGCAGTAGCGGGTTTATAGGCGCCGCATTTGTTGGCCTGAATCTGGTCATTTTAGCTGCAGCCACACTCTGCTCATATTTTTCTCATGACACAGACCCTATGCTGGAGCATTTACACCGCAGGACCAACCAGCTCAATAAGGCCTTACAGGCCGTAGAGGGGAAATATAATAAGATCCTTACCAAACAACAAGAAAAACTCCACCGGATTCAGCAACGAGCACAGGAAATCATCTATTACTACCGCAAGATCAACCAGCGCGCACGTCCTGATCAGACAAAACCCAAGTCCTTTGATGGGGAACATAAGTTGGGTGTGGAGTTTGAACAAGAAAACGAGCGCAGAAAAATGGAAACTGCGACCATCCCTGTATAGATGGTGATCAATGAATCCATTTCATAAATTTTGCGGAGGTATTCACAAATGAAGCAATGGAGACTAAAATTTTTTGGGTTCATCCTTCTCAGCTTCCTTCTCTTGACGATCCACATGAACTGGAGTAATGAAGCCTTTGGGAAGTCTGAGAACGCCAAAAAAGGTCCGCGGGTTCTGGTTATTTTTGTTGATATGTCGGGCAGTGCGAACCTCGCTCGGCATACGGTTTATACGAAAGCGTTTGAGAAAATCAGCCAAAACCTTAGTCAGGGAGATCGTGTTATGGTGGGGACCATCACCGGTCGTTCCTATATCGACTTTAAGCCATCCGTGGACGTGGAAATCCCTGAAAAAACTATATGGGTTAACCGCATTCAGTTCGAACGAAATCTAACCGAGGCCAAAGAAAAAATTCGAAGGGAAGTGGACCGACTCTTATCCCGCAAGAGAGGTACGCAGCATACAGAGATTCTGAATTCTCTGAATATTGCTGAGACATTCTTCCATAACGAGAAACGTCAAAAGATTCTGGTTATCCTCTCTGACATGATCCAGGATTCAAAGGAATATAATTTTGACAAGACTAAGGTCACAGACAAATATATAGACAAGGCCATCAGATACCGGCAAAAACACGATCTCATCCCCAACCTCAGCGATGTCAAGATCTATGTGGCCGGGGCCAGCGGTACTGATTCCAATAAATTTCGATCAGTAGAAAAATTCTGGGCGCGCTATTTCGCCAAAAGCGGAGCAGATTTCTCGCATCATCGGTATGGCCATTCCCTTATCGACTTTGAAAAATAACTCTAGAACGGCTCATTACTTTCGACATTGTCTGAGTCCCTTAACCTCAGAAAAACATCGTGCCTTTGGGGTCATCCTATAGTCCCCCTTTCCAATTTTATTACGACAGGGCTATAAGCCTTTTTTTGTAATGCCTAACCAGTATTGGAGAACTGTCGAAGATCCCGCACAACTCCCCTCTTTACATTTCCCCGCACGACTTACTGTACAAGAACTGTCAAAAAAAGATTTAATCCCTTTACTCGCCTTCGCCGGAATACCCTGCAGCTTGCCGCAGGGATGATCTGCCGTCGCTAAAGCTTTGGCACGACACAGATGGCGGGGCGAACCGCGCCGTAGCTGGTAAAGCGTAGGCGGGTTGGCTTCGGCGCAGTTCCGCTTGGCTTTACCACAGATGCCCCGCGCGGAAGCGCGGGGAGCTTCACTTTACAGGAAAAAGCCAGTCTTTAAATCGCTCGTCCTTTCCGGCGCAGATATCTGACATCAGACGTGCAAGCTCCCTGCTCACCGGTCCAGGTGTATTCCCCAAAACTCGATCACCGATACGGCTTACCGGCAAGACCTTGCAGGTAGCAGAAGCAAAGAATATTTCATCGGCTTTCATGAATTTTTCCGGTTTTACCTCCTCATCCACTGTCTTGAAACCAGTTATCCTGGCAGCCTGAAGTATGGAAAGGCGAGAAATACTGTGTAGGATTCGACCCAGCGGAGGGGTTTTAATCACATCACCTTCAACCCAGAAGACAGCCTCAGTGCTTGCTTCGGCCACGAAACCATAGGTATCAAGCAAGATTCCTATATCAAAGCCGCGGCTAATTGCCTCCTGACGAGCCAGCATGCCGTTTATGTAATTACCGGCTACTTTGGCCTCAACAGGAGCAGTATTCGGGTCAAGCTTGCGCCAGCGACAAAAACAGGCGCTTACGTGTTGCTTAGGCTCTATGCTCAAGTCCTCATCCACTGCGAAAATAGATAAATCAAGCCTTTCCTGTTGTGGCAGGAGAGTGAAGGCCGGGTTTCCATAGTAGCCGATTATTTTGATGAAACCATTTCTCAGGTTATTGGCCTTTATGGTCTCCATAACCCCATGCTCAATCTCCTGTGCGGAGTGGAACAACTCCATGCTTAGAAGTTCGGTGGTGCGGCGTAAACGCTTGAGGTGCTCATCCAACCTGAAGACAGCTGTGCCATTCGGCGTCTGATGGAAACTGATGACTTCGAAAACAGCCGAGCCTCGCGTAAAACTGTGTGACATGATATGGACGGTCGCCTGGTCCCAGTGAACAAACTCACCATTTATCCAGACCTTTATTTTGCTTGACATATCTCCCTCGAAAAATAGTGTAAAACAATCACTGTTAGAGCTTACAGTCTTGATTTTATCGCGTAAATCCATACACGATCATTAACGGACAGATCGGCGATATATTGTAGTTTGTTCGTGAACATTTAGATGTAAGGCTGCGTGCCACATATTAAAACCTGCAAACATGTAAGTATACGTATGTTAATGAAAACATCAACAGATTTTTGCGTCCTTAATGAAGAGGTGTATCTCAATATTTATATGAAAGTGCCTAAATAGAGCTTAAGTGCCTAAAGTGCCTAAAATTAACTCCTTTACTACTCAACCACTTAACTATTTGACAACTCAACTACTTTGATCCTTCGTTGTGGCCGGAAGGTCATGAGTATTCATTACCATGCAGGTCCATGATGGAGATATTCTGAGTTGTGTTTCACTAATTCATGAACAAAAACCCTTTATTTCGTATTTCACGGGCCGCTTACTGACTTAAACCCAGATTATGCAGTAGACACCTACTGCGACCTGAAAAACCTTGCTGTCCCGACTTGTCGGGATTTCACGATTTTGCTTCTCAACATATTTATAAATATGCCTTCGG
>JAFDHD010000188.1 GCA_019308995.1 Deltaproteobacteria bacterium
AGAATTCATCTTTTTTTTTCAATGTAATCTGTGGATGAAAATGCCAGAATATTTCAATTTGATGATTACCCTTTCCGACAATTTCATCCTCAACAGTAAACTTCTCTTCGTTTAGATAAAGAGTCCGCCGGTGATAGATATGATTTTTAAGTCGTCCGCAGACTTTATAACAGATTTCACATATAAGAGTGTTGCCGCGTTTCTCAACATGCGCGATATCTAATGGCACGGCTCTTCGCGCAACCCGAAAGCCTGACCAGACTTCACTTGAATTTTGACCGTCCAATACAACTGTATTATGGGAGGCGGTACTACGTTGTCTCAAACGCTCTGGAGAATTTCCATATTCGCCTGAACCGGTATCGACTATTATTCTCTTATCCCGGTATGAAAACTCCAAGGTGAGATTATCCGCGTGTGCGTGACCGGGTATGTGGTCCGGCCCTATGGGACCGGTATCGAAAAATATCGTCCAGGCGCCCAGTTGCAAGCGGACCATACCGGAATTCCGGTAGTGCCGAAATCCAGGGCCAACGGTTGCGCATTCATTCGGCCTGATCCCCATGCGACAAGCATAATCCGCCAACTCTTCCGGAGCCGGAGCCATGTTGAAAGCAGCATCATTAAAAAGGCATATCTGTCCATCAGGATGACAAACTGCATTCAGAAAAGCAAACATACGGCCGGCTGTCGATTCCCACGCTTTACATTTATCCCATCCATATGCCCGCCCAATATTGATCATATCCAGAAGGTCTTCAAACAAAAGAGCATGGTACATGGGAGATTGTTCATAGTGACTGCCATCGGGTCTGATCTGTTCCGTCAATTCCCTGTTGATAATTTTCAATCCCTGTCTCAACCAGGAACCCGCCTCCCCGTTTCCGAGCCGTCCCCCAAAGTAAAGACCTGCAAAAACCAATGCCTTGGCGTTCACAAACAAATGATTGCCCTGAATATGGTGTTCACACCGCTTTGTCAGATAACGCGTCTGCACCGCCAGGCTATGGAGAGCCGCGCCGTCTAATAGAGGTTTCGTGAGATCCGCCTTGATCCAGTTTATGATCCTTCTGCTCAAGGGGTAGGATTCCCATCCGATTCCAGAAACGGGTGGATTTTCTTTTATCCAACGATTAATTAAATCCTTATGCCAACTACTCCTTTTATGAAAATTAAAGGCTGTTAGATCATCGAAATAATGCAGATGGTAAAGCCAGAGCTTGGTAGCTTCCGGTGGCTCCCACCCATCTTTTTCCTTTAGGGAGTGTTCCCGGTTGAGCATGCGAAAACGATATGGTCCGTAAAGAGATTGCTCTCGAAGGGCCGGAGCTTCCCAATGCCCGACCGCAAGGCCCTTTTCTGGGGGAGGATCAAGATTAGGCGCTGGGCTATAAAACTTATGCCATAACCTGCCGTAAATTTGGACTGCTCTCAAATGCCTGATGGTATTGAAATATAAGAGTGATTTTTGAAAATTCAGCATGTTGCGTCAATCTGAGGCAAGATTCAGAGAAATTTTGGTGGTTTCCACTATTTCCTCGAATGGAATCGGAGCGGATTTACCGTCTTTTATTGAGTCAATGAATTGTTTCACTTCCTCTTCATGTCCCTTGTTCTGGCTGAATAAGTTCATTTTCTTAAAATTAGGCCAGCCATATCCTCTGAGTTTCCTGAAGTTATCCATCTGTAAAATGCGGCCGGCGCAGAAAATTTCCAGACGTTCTTTTGGAAATCCCTTATTCCCAATGGAAAGATAATGTACCGTACCGATGGATCCGTCCGCAAAACCGAGTTGAATACTCAATGTGTCTCGCGTCCCGGATTCCAACTTCATTTTTTCATAACTAACGATTTCGCTTCCAGCAAGAAATCTGAGAAGGTCAATGAAGTGGCACACTTCACCAATGATCCTCCCCCCCCCTACGTTTGGATCCTGAGTCCAGTGATCGATCGGGATCATGCCTGCATTCACGGTCATTATCATGGCCTTGGGTTCATGCATGGCCGAGATCAGGCTTTTCATTTTTCGGATATGAGGGGCAAAACGGCGATTAAAGCCGACAAGAACAACTTTCGAGCCGCATGATTTGTGGGCCTCACAAATTTTATCTAATTCTCCGATTGATAAACAAAGAGGCTTTTCAACAAAAACATGTTTCCCTGCATTTAGTGCTTCCAATACGAAACGAAAGTGACTATTATGACGTGTGGTGATGAATACAGTGTTGATTTCCGAATCTGAGAAAATGATTTCCGAGTCAGTGGTACTTTTCTCAAAACCGAATTTATTTCCCAGGTGCGTGCCGGACACGCCGCCACTTGAAGCGATTGTCTTGAGTCGAACCCCTGTCTTTTTCAAGGCGGGGAGTATTACCCTGGCGGTAAAATCCCCGGCACCGATCAGCCCCACCGTTGGTTTACAGCTATCAAATGATATTTTATTCCTGTTTTTTAACTCAATGGTTTTCCAGGCCGTTTCAATCCCTGAATCCGGGGAATTCCCGGTTTCGGAGTCATAATTCAAAACAATGCCGACATATGCTTCGTTGTTTTCAGCAATCAGGGAATACGCCTTTTCCGCATCCTCGAATCGGAACCTGTGGCTGACCAGGGGACTCACGTCTATTTTGCCCTCCGCCATCAAATCCAGAACAGCCTCAAAATTACGCTGCTCCGTCCAGCGGACATAACCTACAGGATAATCATTGCCGTTTTCTTCATATTCAGGATCATAACGTCCTGGGCCATAAGAGCAGGAAACCTGAAAAGAGATCTCTTTCTTAAAAAAACTATCACGTGATAAATTTAGGCCTGTCACACCCACCAGAACAATACGTCCTCGCTTACGGCACATAACGGTTGCCTGCTGAACAGGTTCATTACTTTTCGTGGCGGCAGCCAGTATTACCCCGTCAACGCCCCGGCCTCTTGAAAATTTCTCTGCCCTGCCTAAAGGGTCCTCTCCATTAGAGAGATCAACGGTTTCCGCGCCAAAGCTTCTCGCCAGGGCACATTTTTGTGAATTAAGATCAATTCCCAAAACCCGGCAGCCGTTCGCCCGAAGGAGCTGAACCGTCAGAAGACCGACAAGCCCCAGGCCGGTAACCACGAAACACTCGCCTATGGTAGGCTTTGCCAGCCTAACACCCTGCATGGCAATAGCACCGAGAATAGTGAAGGATGCATCTTCAATGCCGACGCCATCCGGCATCAACGCGCAAAGGTTCGGAGGTACACAGACCATCTCTGCATGAGGACCATTGGAAACCACCTGGTCACCAATTTTGAAGCCGTATTTCCGGGCATCCGAACCCATATCCGTGACAACCCCGGCATTGCAGTAACCAAGCGCCACAGGCTGTTCTAGCTTGGCCCGTATCGCTTCTATGGTGGGTTGAAGTCCGTCTGTTTGAATCTTTTGGATAACCTGTTTAACTTTATGCGGCTGTTGTCTCGCTTTTCGGATGTAGCCGGCCTTGCCGAAATCAATGAACATACGCTCGGTACCTGGGGAAATAAG
>JAFDHD010000189.1 GCA_019308995.1 Deltaproteobacteria bacterium
GTTTTTCCAGCCGGCCCTTAAACGCGCTGGCACACCGCCGGGGCCCTGGGCCAGGACTTGCCATCTTTGAGGGGCGTAATGAAATCGGTGTACTGAAACAGACTGCGGCCAGTTTTTTGAGGGCCGGTCGCGTTCAGGCGTGAGGACACGAACCGCGAGGCCCTGTCCTGCCAGGGCCTCAGTCAGTTGATAGATAAAGAATCCGGCAGGATCATCTGGCGAACCTGGAAACGAGGTGGTCAGGCATAAAATCCTCGAGTTTTTAATATCACCATCGTTTTGGCTAGCAATCATGAGGCATAATGAGGCATAATAAAACGATCAATCGCGGGCAAAAACCTTGCCACTTCAAGGCCCAGCCGCCTTAATGTCTTAGATGATCAGGGCGTCTGCCATATCAGGAGTATAGGCCTTGGGCGGATTATGTGTCAAGTGTGAATCATCCCGATAAGTTAGCTTGATTTCACGTATTCAGGTCACAGGGCGGCCTTCATTCCTTTCCCCTTGACCTTCTCATCGGCTCCTGATACTTATTCTTACTGTCTTTTAAGAAGGTTACTGGCCTGAGGAAGGAGATTGTTCCTTCAGGCCCGAGACGTTCGGCCGTAGAAAGACAGCCTTTTTCAAATCTTCTTGACGATAAGTATGACTCATGTGCGGCATCGTTGGTTATCACATTGCCCGGCGCGATAGAGGCGAAAAGCAAGCCTTGAAACAGGCCGTGGCCGCGCTTCAGCATCGCGGGCCGGACGGGCAGGGATTCTACTTTTCTGATGAGGTCGGACTGGGTCATTCTCGGCTGGCGGTCATTGATATCCAGACCGGGGACCAGCCTCTTTACAATGAAGACGGATCAGCGGCCCTGATCGTCAACGGTGAGTTTTACAATTTCCAGGAACTCAACCAGGAACTGCTCAAGCACGGCCATCAATTCAAAACCAGGTCCGACTCAGAAACCTTCCTTCATCTTTACGAAGATCATTCTGTGCCAGAGGCGTTGAGCCGCCTCAATGGCATGTGGGCCCTGGCCTTGTGGGACCGGAAAAGGAAAAGGCTGATTCTGGCCAGGGACCGGGCTGGGAAAAAGCCTCTGTACTATGTCCACGAGAAGGACAGGCTGCTTTTTGCCTCTGAAATCAAGGCGCTGCTGCCTTTTAAGGGCCTGGACCTGGCGCAAAATGAGACGGCCTTGGCCCTGTATCTGAAATACGGCTATGTGCCTGCGCCCTATTCCATTTACAGATCCATCCATAAATTTCCGGCTGCCAGTTATGGGGTCTATGAAGACGGCCGGCTGACCATTCAGCCTTACTGGCGCCTCCCCGACATTGTGGATCATGATCGCACCGAGGCCGAGTGGAGCGAAGCCCTGACCGCGACCCTTGATGACGCCGTGAGGCTCAGGCTGGTCTCTGACGTCCCGCTGGGCGTCTTCCTGTCCGGAGGCATTGACTCCTCGCTGATCGTCAGAGACATGGCGCCTTACGCCGGGGAAAAGGTGAAGACCTTTTGCATCGGGTTTAGCGACCCAACTTATGATGAGAGCGTTCACGCTGAAAGCGCGGCCAGGCACCTGGGTACCGAGCACCACGTTCACATGGTGGATTTCGACAAGGTGGACCGGCTGCCTGAGCTGGCGACGCATTTTGACGAGCCTTTTGCCGACGCCTCTTTTCTGCCCACCTGGCACCTTTGCCAGGCCACCAGGAAGCATGTCACGGTTTCGCTTTCAGGCGACGGCGGAGATGAACTCTTCGGAGGATACCGGCGATATATGGCCGCCAAGCTCACCCGCACCTATCTCAACGTCCCGGCCCCGTTTCGCCGCTTCCTGGTTGAACCCCTGGTAAACCGGCTGCCAGCGCCCGGGGTGTATTACGGCCAATCGGTCTTTAAGAAGGCAAAGCTCTTCGTTGAAAGCGCCAACCGCCTCCACGAAAACCCCCTGGCCGTCAGCCCGCGCATCTTCAGCGATAAAGAAATCCTGAGCCTCTTCCCGGGACTGGACATGCCTTCTCCCGAGACAGACCCCCTGCTTTGCGCCGCAGCCGCTTTGCAGCCTGGCAGCACGGTCGAAACCATGCTCAAAACCGACTTCCAGACCTATCTGCCAGACGACATCCTGGTCAAGGTTGACCGCATGAGCATGTACCACTCCCTTGAAGTTCGCTGCCCCTTTCTGGACCATCGCCTGGTAGAGCTTGCCCATCGCATGCCTCTGAAATATAAAATTAAAGGCCTGAAATCAAAATATATTCTCCGCCGTCTGGCTGAAAGAGGTCTCCCGCCTCAGATCGGAAAAAGAGCCAAGCAAGGCTTCATGGTTCCCCTTGACGTCTGGTTCAGGGGAAAGCTGAAGGCATTCATCCATGATATGATGCAGGATGCCAGGACGCCCTGGGACAAGGCCCCGGCGCTAAACCTCCTTGAAGAACACTTAAGCGGACGGTATGATAATGCCACCAGACTTTGGGCCCTGGCGGTTCTGGGATTGTGGTCGGGAAAATAGAGAAGCCTGCCCTTGCATTGGTGTCAATTAATTGATATTATATTAAATTATTGGGGAGATTGTTGCGAGGCGTTACGCGGTCGCGTATCAAAGCGGCGTGGTTTGCATGTAAAAGCAAGACCCGAAAACATAAGGCGGTTCCCCTGATCTGAACCAGGGATGCTTTTTTAGCTGCCGTATTTACTTTCACATTCTCCTTGACACTAAGGCGGTATTTGTCTTATAAATACTGCTAATATTTTTTTATAGCCTACCTGTATCAAGCAGGGGTGATAACTGCTTGTAGAATATTTAAATTTAAGAATTACCCAAGGAGGAGAAAAAAAGATGGCAATTGTTGAATTCAAAAACAATAAGTTCGAAGTTGACGAGGACGGTTTTCTACAGGGCTTTGATACGTGGAATGAGGACTGGGTTGAGTATGTGAAGGAGCAGGAAGGCATCACGGAAGTCACAGAAGAGCACTGGAAGATTATTCGTATGCTCCAGGAGTACTACGAGAAGAATGGCATTGCCCCCATGGTGCGCATCCTGTCCAAGGTTACCGGATACAAACTCAAGAAAATCTATGAGCTTTTCCCGTCAGGACCTGGCAAGGGCGCCTGCAAGATGGCCGGGTTGGCCAAACCGACCGGCTGCGTCTAGATATCCCTGGTTATCGAACTGAAAAGGGCCTCCTTTGTGAACTAAAAGGGAGGCTTTTTTTTATATCCGGGCCGGTCCGGGTCTGAGGGATAATGACTTGCCCCATTGGTTTTTTTGTAGTACAAAAAAATATCTCGATCTTAGCACCTGCAATCGGGCCCGGTGAGATCAACCTGTTAATACCAGGTTGCGATCAAACATTTACTAACGAATTGTCATTGGAGCTTTAGCGACGAAGCAATGTAAAAATACGGGCGGGGATAAACCCCGCCCCTACAATACCGATTTAGAGCAAT
>JAFDHD010000190.1 GCA_019308995.1 Deltaproteobacteria bacterium
AATCCCGGATTTATCATGGATATTGTCCCGATAGTCTGTTCCCTGCCTTGCTGGGAAATAAAGAAAATCCATGTCCGGAGAATGGTGGATTTTTCTCCTTACGGGCCTGACGAAATGAGCCACATCGGCGCCGGCCTTTCTGCTTCCGAGTTTCGTGAAGGCGTCAGGAATCAAACGATCGGGCATATAGGCTTGCTCGAATCATCAGCAATGGTGGCACATTGCCTTGGGCTGCAAATTAATGAACTCAAGCAGACCAAAGAACCCATGATCACCCAAAAAGGAAGAATAAGCCCGTTCGCCACCATTCCCCAAGGCCGAGTCTGCGGTTTCAAGCAGGAGGTGATGGGATTTCAGGACAAGAATGAGAAGCTGCGGTTCACCCTAATGGGTATCGTGTCCCCGGATCGTGACGAGGATGGCGTGGAACTTGGCGATTACGCCCGGATCGACGGCACGCCCAGCGTGGATATCACTATAAAGGAGGAAATTTCGCAGAAGGGCGGCCTGGGAACAGCTGGGGTGGCGGTTAACATGATACCCCGAGTGCTTGAGGCCCGGCCGGGATTCTCCACCATGAATACCCTGCTTCTGCCTCACATCTGGACGGGCCGAACTCAGCCGGCTCCCATTGAAAAAATAACCCGCTCATAATATATGGTACCGCTGATGGTGACCAGTTCGTGAGGAATAGCAGCATGAATCAAAATGAAGTCAGAAAGAAAATCTTTGCCGCCGTGGATAATAACAAGGAAGAGATCACCCGGATGCTTCAGGCCCTGGTACGGATACCGACTCTGGTCGGAGACGAGGGCGAAGGCCAGAAGCTGATGAACGAGCTGTTCCTGAACCTGGGTTTGAAGGTCATCGTTTTTGAAGCCGACTACGACAAGGTCAGCCGGCACAAAGCCTTTTCTCATTCAGGGTACGATTTCAAGGATCGCCCCAATATTATCGGCATTCTCGAAGGCAGCCCTTCAGCAAAATCCTTGAAACTAAGCGGGCATATCGATGTCGTTCCTGTTGAGCCGGCCGGCGACTGGGAATATGGTCCCTGGGAGGGGAAGGTCGTCAGCAACAGGCTTTACGGGCGGGGAGCCTTAGACATGAAAGCCGGGCTGGTCACGAATTACTTCGCCTTAAAGAGCCTGCTCGAAGCAGGCCTGAAGCCGGATGGTACGGTCATCCTTGAAAGCGTAATTGAGGAAGAGGCGCAGGGGGGCGGCGGCACCCTGGCCTGCCTTATGGAAGGCTACACCGCTGATGGACTTGTTATTTCCGAGCCAAGCGGGGAAACCATAACAATCGCTACGGCAGGAGTCCACTGGTTCCGGGTCAGAGTGACCGGGAAGCCGGCTCACGCCGGACGAGCCCACGTCGGTGTCAATGCCATCTTGAAAATGAACAAACTCTGCCAGGCCCTGGAACAACTGGATGTGGAGCGGGGCGAAAATGTGCACTATCCCCTTTTTGAGGAATATTCTCCTCGGTCCTGTCATCTTAATATCGGTACCTATAAAGCCGGCGACTGGCCTTCAACCGTGCCCAGCTGGGCTGAGATCGAGTGCCGCATCGGCAGCATCCCGGGGGAGGATACGGCTGCGGTCAAGAACCAGGTCGAGGCGACAATAAAACAGGCAGCCGAGGTGGACGAATGGCTGAAGGATCACCCACCGGAAATAATCTGGTTCGGGCTGCAGGCCGAGCCCTGGGCGCAGGATCCAAAGCACCCCTTGGTCACGAACTTTAAATCCTGTGCTGGAAAGGCTCTGGGGAAAGAAGTCGTCCTGTATGGTGCGCCAGCCAGCGCCGATACTCAGTATGTGCAATACTTCGATCAACCCGCACTGATTTTCGGTCCAAGGGGTAATCGTACCCATGCCACTGATGAGTATGTGGATCTGGACTCGGTAGTCAATTGCACCAAGGTCCTGGCTTCCTTTATGATGGACTGGTGCCGGTTAGAGACCGTTTAAGTCACATTAAACACTTTAATATGCCCTGTGTAGAAATTTGGAAATTTCTCCATGCGATTAGCGAGAGGTTTGCTTTTTGCTTGGTAATGCTAACCTCCCGGTTTTAATCAATCTTTTTTCAAATGGCAAAACGCGGTGCAAGAGGTGTAAAACAAAGAATCACGCTGATGCTGCATAATTCAAGCTAAGTTGCTGATAATAAGTAATCTAGAAATTATCCGGGTGCAAATCGCCGATTTCAGGTAATTCGTATAGTGGACTTTTACGGATTTGAATGAATAAACCTTGAATGTTAGTTTCACGCCAGGTATGGGGTTAGACGCCTTGCAATCGTGATATATAAACTTTTTCTCAAGCTATAATTAAAATTTACCATATGGAGGTTTGCTAAGATAGAGATATCAGCGGCGGCATATCGTAAAAATATTATGGGTTTTGACGCTGCAATTAGCAAAACCTAGTCTAATGTATGGTCGAGGTCCCATCCATTTTGGTGCAGGGATGGAAACCTTTAAAGTCTTCACAATCTTTATTATAGCAGCGGGTTTTTAAGCTTTTTGAATATGTCAAAAAAACCTATGTCCTTAGGGAATGAAAAAAAACCCATTAAAAGAAGGGGGGTGAAAAGCGGAAAACAACAACTAAATTTGGCGCTACATCATTTTTTGGATTATACAAAAAAGGAGGAGTTAAGATGACCAACGTCTCAAAAAGTCTTTTTGTAGTTTTTGTGGCCGCGATCTTTGTAATGGGTGTTATGGTAATACCGTCCATAACGTCCGCCGCGGAACTTAAAAATGCATCACCTGCTTTTTCAGTGACCTGGCCTGATGAATGGACAGAAAAAGCCCCCGATGAAAAAGAAGATCTTAAAACACTGGACGGTCCGGATAAGGATAAAGGTTTTTCAATTTCAATCTATGAAATGGGAGATCTGAAAAAACTTGAAGACGCAGCCGCAGAATATGGTAAAGGCCTGGTGGAATCCGGGATCGGATCGGAATTCGAAATTATCTCCAATGAGGCTGTCGAAACACAGGACGGCTCTCCGGCTTACTTCGCGGAAACAGAGTGGATGTATGGCGGCAGCACCATGATAACGACCGGCATCATGTCTGCCTTTAAAGACGGCAAATGGATTTGTGTCCACCTCTGGACCCTCGGCGCTTTGGAAGATGAAGAGATGGAGATACTTAAAAGCCTGAAACTTGAGTAATTATTACAACAAATTCAGGTTGTTACTGGTTAAGCGCTATTATCTTTAAGCAGGGCAGGCTGCTGGTTTATTTTTTAATCTGTTTTTGATGTGAAGACTAAATCAAGCACCAGCACCCACCCTGCTTTTTTTATTTGAAGCTGACTGTAAAAATATCAGTTTTTTAAACATTAACGACACACCTGGA
>JAFDHD010000191.1 GCA_019308995.1 Deltaproteobacteria bacterium
TGTATTGAGGAAGCGTTTTATCCGGGCATCGAACTCCAGGACGTCCTCAGATTTAAAACCGTTCTCCAGGCTGAGCATGGGCACGGGATGTTCAACCGGGGCGAATTTTTCCACCGGCTCGGCCCCGATGCGCTGAGTCGGAGAATCAGGGACGATCAGGTCTGGATGGGCTGCTTCCAGTTCTTTAAGTTCATAAAAGAGGCGGTCGTACTCGGCGTCTGTGATCTCGGGGGCGTCTTCCTGAAAGTACAGCCGGTTGTGCCGATTAATCTCCAGGCGCAGAATTCCGATTCTTCTTTTTGCTGCGGCCTTACTTTGCATGATCTTGAATCCCTTGCTTTCGATGCTGGCGGATGGCTTCGACCAGGCCGAAACAGCCGGTAAGCATCATCTCCCCATAAGGCGCGGCCGGGTGACCCAGGTTCCTGGCCACCGCCCGGCAGGGGCCGGTAATGACAATGTATTTAAAAGGCTTCAGGTCGCGGTATCCAGGGTGATAGGCCACGCCATGCCCATTCTGGCCAAAGACCTCTTCATGGGTCAGAGCGGCCTGAGCAAAGCGCTTGATCTGATCCGATAGCAGGGCCGCATTCAGGATGTGGGTATGATGTTCGTAAATTCCCCAGACCTGGTCGGCTTTCACCAGGGCCGCCACGGTGTGGCTGTTGCCTGCGTTGAGGGCTATGAGCCCCTCTTCAAAGTGTTGTGCGGCGTATTCATCGAGAATGGCTCCGCGCAGAGCGGCTGCGCCCGTGTCCATGAGGAAGCAGCCGGGTTTGGCCCTGGCTGCGGCGGCCAGTCGGGTCAGCCCGGGCGGGGGGGTGGTGTAGAGCAGCGCGTCCATCTTGCCGTCGTCTTCGAGGAAGCGGCGCCATTCGGTAAATCGAGTGAGGCGATTGCTGGCCTGCGGGGAAAAACCATGATCCTGAAGGGCGATGGCCGTTGTTTCCGGTAAAGCCACCTCGAAATTAGCCAGTGCTCTTGAAAGCGCCGGCATATCAACGTCGCCCAGACGAACCTCCATGACCTCATTATCCGGCCGGGCCTCGACCAGCTTCAGACCCATTTGACGAACATAGTCGAGATTGTCATGCATGGTTAAGGCTGGAGCTTCCAGGCTATACACGGCCAGGCCCTGGCGGAGATGGTTTTGGACAGCCCTGACCACAGCTCCTCCCCCCATGACCTGACCGGAAAGAAAAAGGGGCTTCTTTTTTTCAGTCACCGCCTGGATGCGATAGGCGGCAATTCGGGTCGGGGAGGGTAATACCAGTTTGACCGCGTTTTCCATGGGCTGGTCAGGGTCATAGAGCAGGACGTCCTGCGTGCCGGCTCCAATATCAATGGCTAAAATGGGGTCTAGGTTCATTGCAGTGTTCTTATAATTATTTTTGCGGCATCTGTCAGGCCTTGGGTTAATTTGGGTGAATTAAAACCCAGAAAATGTTCGTCAAGCCGAAGTTCATCAGAGACGATCATCAGGCCAGCAAAGGTCAGACCGTGGAAGCGAGCTGCGGTCATCAAGGCCGAAGCCTCCATATCCACCGCCAGGATTCCTTGAGCCGAATACCTCTGAACCTTGTCTCTGGTCTCACGATAAGGGGCATCCGTTGTCCACACCCGGCCGGTGCGGTAATTAAGACCCTGGTCGGCCAGATGCTCAGCTAACTGCCGGGATAAATCCGGATCCGCCGATGCAAATTCATCTTCAAGAAGATAATGGGCCGAAGTCCCTTCCTCGGAAAGGGCAGCCTGGGGTAAAACGATCTGACCAATGCTGAGGTCTGGCTGAATAGACCCGCACAGGCCCAGAGAAAGGAAAGTCCGGACGCCCTTGAGGCGTAGATACTCCATTACCATGACCGCCTGCGGCGCTCCCAGGATAGGTCCGGCCAGAAGCCAATCAGGCCAGGAAATAAGCTGTGTCAGACCGAAGATCAGGTTTAACTCCCGGCCCGGTCCCCGCAGAGCCTTCAGGATGGCAAGCTCTCTGCGGGTAAAGGCCAGTACTGCCTGCTCGGGCCATGGTTCCTCGGCTGGCTCCTCTTTCGGAAAAAATCCCTCGTTTACGCTCAAATTTCTACTCCTGACCATGCCATTTGGCTGAAGCGCAGATGCTGACCGGCTGGCCTGACGGAATCCGTATTTATATGATAGAGGCTGGCGCCGCTTGAGGCAATACCTTTTTCGCGGTCCAGGGGGAGATTCGAGATATTGACATCCATGGCTGATTCCTGGTATGCAACGCCTTTAGGCTGCCAACAGGTCAAATACTAAGGTGTAAAATATAGTTATCAACCTCATGAACAAGTTCATAAAAAAAAAGACCCTTTTATTACACCTCTATGACATTTTTGATGACTACGTCAAAAGTTACTTCGAGGTAGCATGCATTAAAGGCTGCGCCTCATGCTGTACTCAAAATGTGACCCTGACCACCCTGGAGGCCTTTCTGATCCTGGAAGACTTAAGGCAAACCGAACAGCCCCATGTTCTATCCCGCCTTGAAATGTCCAACCCGGCTCTTTTCCGGCCCCGCTATACGATTAATGATCTGGCTTTGGCCTGCTTCAACCGCCAGGAGCCGCCTGGGGAAAAGCCTGGGCCGGAGCTGGGCTCTTGCCCGTTACTGGAAAACGACCTCTGCCTGGTCTATGAGTCTCGACCGTTTGCCTGCCGCAGTTTCCTGTCGCTTGAACCCTGCCAGCTAAGCGGACAGGCCGATGTGCCTTCGCGCCTGATTTCAGTGATAACGGCCTGTCAGCAGGTTATTGAACACCTGGACACGGGGGGATGGTTTGGCAACTTAACTGACCTGCTTTTTCTGCTGGCCCATGAGGACAATTCCGCAAGATACGCCTTAGATGAAGCGCTTTCAGTATTGGACCTGCCAGGCGCCAAACCCCTTCCAGGTTTTTTAATTCCACCGCATGATACCGTTTTTGTGCAGCCGTTTCTGGCGCGGCTTTTTGATAGTGACCTGGGCGGCGTGTCTTTTTACAGTAAATTGAATGATCTTCGCCGCCTGCCCGCTGGCCTGAATACCGGTTTCCGTTCTGCTGGGAATAAATAAGGCCTTGAGGTTTTGATTGAGGTTTCTAAAAGGGGCCAGCGGCAAGAGGCAGCTTGAATTTTAAACAGACGAGATGCAGACTGATGAACCGCTCGGAGCGATTTGATGGATAAATCCTTTATCCCGGCCAGGTCAAAGATGTTAAGCCCACCATTTCCTGCGGCCGGTCAGTATCGCATTATTGGATTCTTATCTCGGTCCCTGACCATCTCCAAGACCCGTTCGTAAACATCCTCAAAAGGCTCACCTGTATTATTAAAAAAATGCACGCCGTTTTGAATGCTCACCCGCTCAAGCCCCTGAACC
>JAFDHD010000192.1 GCA_019308995.1 Deltaproteobacteria bacterium
CTCTAAATAGATTTGGGAAGCTAAAGAATGAAAATATTTGTATTATTAATAAGTTATGCACTAACACAATGTGCCCTCTTAAACTAATTTGCCAACTCTTTTGGAGAAGAACCTTATTTATTAATCTATTTCTTGACCACAGGTATCCATCGCACATGGGAGCCGCCAAAGGGGAGGCTGGTCAGGCGGTGGTAATGGCTGCCATCCGCGTTGACCACGACCGGGCCGACGTATCTATCATCACCATTCCACTCGCTAAAGACGATACGGTTATCCTCAGACCAGTCGGAGATGCCATGCACGGCAGGGTTATTCTCCGGTGACAGCCGTTTCAGGTCCGTGCCATAGACCACGGGGAGATGCTGGGCGACCATGGGCTGATGTTTAAAAACGTGTTCTACAAGGGCGCTGTGCTGGTGCCCAACATCATCCGCCCCCCCAAACCCATAAAACCGCGTCGGGTTAATGATCTCATCCAGTCAATTGACCTAACCGCCACCATTATAGACATTGCGCAGGCCGAGTCGCCCAGAGGCGCTTGGGGCAAGTCCCTCATCCCTTACCTCAAAGGCAAAGGCAAACCTCGCGAGGCGGCCTTCAGTGAACTGGCGGGCCACCGCAACAAAGGCAATTTTTTCGTCATGGTCGCCACACAGCGTTACCGGTACCTCTATGACCGCCAGAATGAGATACCCTGTGAGCTGTATGACCTCAAGGAAGACCCGGACGAGTTAAATAACCTGGTTAAAGACCCGGGATATAAAGACCTGCGCCAGGATTTGCACCGAGACTTTCTGGAGCCGTTTCTCGCAGGCCGTATCGGGTGATGGTGTCAATTAACGAAAATACGCTCCGGTTGAAAAAATAAGAGATTACTTCGTCGCTTCGCTCCTCCCAAAACACTCGTTAGTAAGTGTGTGACGACAACTTGATACTTGTTATTCCCCCGACAGCACGTCCTTATTGGCCTTGAGGAAGTCCTCCTCGATTTCAACCGCAAAGGTATTCAGAACCTTTGCCACCATGGACCAGTGTCCGATAGATAGCGTCAGTTCCACCAGGCCGGTATGGTCCAGGATTTCAGCGGCCGCAGTAAAGGTTTCGTCTGAAGGCCGACTGTCCTTCATGACCTCCTCGGTGAAGGCCAGAATGACCTTGTCTTCCTTGGTAAACAGGTCTGAGTCTCGCCAGCTTTCCATCTGCTTGACCTGCTCCGGAGCAAGCCCTGTCCGCAGAGCGATGGGTACGTGGTGGGCCCATTCATAGCGCGAGCCGCACATTTGGGAAATCCTGATAATGGCCAGCTCGCGATACCGGGAATCCAGGTCTGCTTTGAAGAGAAGCCTGTCTCCATAACGAATGAACTCCCGCGCCGCAGCGCTGCTGTGCGCGACCATGAGAAAAAGATTTCCTATGGGACCGGAGTTGGCTTCCATCTTGGCAAAAAAGTCCTGAATCTTTTTTGGTGAGTTTTCAAGATCTGCATAAGGTATTCTGGACATAACCCCTCCTTATTAATGATATTGCCCGGCCAGAATGGTTTTCTCCGCCGAGTTTAGGTTCGTTCGATTCATGTTGCAAGCGTTTTGTGGAAATCGCAGCTGATACCTCAGGCTCTGCCTCCTGGAACGGTGAGTGATTATCTTAAGCCGGATTTTGTGATGGATAGACACTGCGATTCAATGCTTGACAAAGGAAAATTACATGAATTATTATGTAGTACACGAAAGGATCGTTAATGGACCAATACGAAAACTGTATCATCTTTCTCCTGGCCAAGGCCTATCAGGGAGCTCAAGGCCTCTTTAAGAAAAAGCTTAAACCTTACGGCCTGACGCCGGTTCAGCATCTGATTTTGGAAGCGCTCTGGGAAGAGGACGGGCAGACAGCCGGTGACATTGGAAAAAAGCTGATCCTTGATCATGCCACCGTTTCCGGTGTGCTTGACCGAATGATGGACAGCGGCTGGATAACCAAGGAAACAGACGAGGCAGATAAAAGATTCCTTCGCGTTTACCTTTCAGACAGGGCTCAAGAACTCAAGCCCTCCCTTATCAGGGCTAGAGAGGAGGCCAATGAAGAAATCCTGGAGAATATGACTCTGGAAGAAAAAATTGTACTGAAGCGTCTGCTTAAAGAAATGAAGGCCTGATTTTTAACCATACGACGTTTCGTGTACTACTTATTTTAAAACCACCCGCCCCCATCCCTTTGGGGACTTCACAGGAGGGAAACATGTCAGATCAAGAAATTTACAAAAAATTTATTGAGTGGTTGGGAAACACCTGGTGGGAGTTAACTGAATCCGAGCACCTGATGCCCACCGTCACTTCCTATATCACGCCTGAAGACGCGGCTTTCCTGACCGGAATGCCCTTTTCCGGCAAAAGTCTGGAGGAGATGGCCGCCATTAAAGAAATGGACCCGGCCGAACTCGCCCCTCGCCTGAAAGAACTGGCCCAGAAAGGACTGATTTATGAGAGTATCAGGGGAGATTCCACTCGATACAGACTCAGTGACTCCTTTTTTCTTTTTTTACGCACGATCTATTGGTCTGGTAAGACCAGCGAGACGATTGACGCCACCACGCCGCACCTCAATAAATACTTTATGGACGGCTGGTTCGATCAGTACGCGGACACGCACGCCAAGGGGCTGAGGACCATTCCGGTTGAAAAAACCGTCGAGGACACCCGGCAGGTTCTGCCATTTGAAGACATCGTCAAGGTGATTGAAGACCGGGAGTATTATACGGTTTCCGCCTGTCCCTGCCGCATGAGGCACAACATTGACCCGAATACCAAAGACTGCAACCACCCCCTGGAAGTTTGCCTCCATTTCGATGAACTCGGCCGGTATATTGTTAAAAATGACATGGGCCGGGAAATAACCAAGGAAGAGACCTTTGAAATTCTGAAAAAGGCCGCGGACGCCGGTTTAGTGCATGGTATTTCAAACTGGGAGAACAACCCGGACACAATCTGCAACTGCTGTGTTGATTCCTGTATCTGGTTTGAGGCTTTTCACCAGCTCGGCCATGACCGGAGCCTTGATCCCTCCAACTACCAGGTCCAGGTAACGGCTGAAACGTGCAGAGGCTGCGCCCTCTGTGTCAAGCGGTGCCCCATGGACGCCATTCAGCTCCAGTTCTCTCCTCGGGCCACTAATAAGTTTCGCAAAGTAGCGGTAGTCAATACGGATTTATGCATCGGGTGCGGCGTTTGCGCTCACAAGTGTCCCACAGACTCGCTGGTGCTGGCGCGCAAAGAAGAGATCACCACCCCGCCGAAAACGGTTCGTGAATATGGCGCTCGTTATCTGGCCGATCGCCGTGAAGCCCGTGAGAAAAGAGAGGCACAAGCTAGTTAAAC
>JAFDHD010000193.1 GCA_019308995.1 Deltaproteobacteria bacterium
CCCCAAAACGATTCTGACTTCCCCTCCCGGCTGAGGCAAATAAAGAGTTATTTTTCGCGCAATTGCCTGACCATCGGATATGAGAGCAACGCTTCACGAATTCGGAAGAAGGAAAAAGCGATCTGGCAGCGGCGGTATTGGGAACATACGATCCGGGATGAAGAAGATTTCATCCAGCATATAAATTATATCCACTACAATCCGGTTAAACATCATTTAGTTGAATCGCCCCAGGATTGGAAATTCTCAAGTTTCCATGGTTACGTAAAAATGGGGATTTATGATCAAAATTGGGGTGCAGGCCAAGAGTTGATCTTTGAAAATGAGGTCGGACATGAATAAAGATGTTGGGTTTCGCTTCGCTCTACCCAACCTACATACTACTACATACTACTTATGGCGGGTGGTGTGACTTTCGTTTAGATACTTAGAACCAACCGTCTTCCTCATCGAATAACTCCGCTATCATCCTCCTGACTCTTTCATCGCTGTCCAAGGTGGCGTAGGTGGTGCGAGGGGCACGGTACTTCTTTACCAGCGCCCGAATCACTCCCCGGAATGCTTCTTCATCGTCAGTTGATATGGCGACTATGTGCTGGGTGATCTCCTCAATAGCCTTACCCCTTGTCTCCCCTAGTAGCGCGCCTCGCATTTCTTCAAGGGAAATGCTCACTCCATACTGCTTGGCTATATTATCTAAGTCGTCTTTTTTAATGGGCTCCTTGGGACCCTCAATGGGGCCTAAAGGAAACCATCTTAATTTGGCCATGATTTCTGCCATTTTTATTGCCCCCTGTCGCTAGATTTTGCAGGCTCGCGATCAATATGCAAATACTGCCGATACTTCTGTCGTCCTTCCTTGAGCAGAGGTTTTAACTTCCGAAAGTAGTCTTTTGAAGGCAATATTTCGTAGGCTGCGTGGCCGGATGCACCTGAGCGGATCCAATTAATCTGCTCCTCTGGGAAATGTACTTCAATCTTGCCATCCTCTATGCTGAGATGGCCTGTCATGCCGCAAGTACCGCATTCTACAGTCTCATTATCCTTATGGATGCGGATGATGCGATCATGGCAAATGGGGCACACCCCAGGCTCGCCTCGATAGGTGGTATCTCCAGTTTTAATTGCTATTGCCAGTGCTTTCCCCATGCCGCGGACTCTCTCAAGCCCCTCCGGATGAGCTATGGCTTCGCTCATACCCTGAGTATGAACGAGCGCCCTGTCAATGACTAACATCCCCAGCTGACCAAGCAGGATATTTGGCTGCAAAAAGGCGTACTGTGTCCACCCCCGGGTGGCATAAGGCATAATGATTACGGCCGGCTTTCCTCGGGCCCGGGAAGGCTGACTAGTTAGAACAAACAAACGGTCAATGAACTGCTTCACTATTGCAGTCGCCTCCTTGATATAGCAAGGGGACCCGAAAACAAGGCCGTCACACTCGTATATCTTTTCCAGCAGGTAATTATGGTCATCCTTATCCTTAAGTTTGCACCCCACGCCGCTGAATAAGCATGTGGCTAATCCTTCACATGAAAGTACTTGATGGTCCGTCCATCTTATTATTTCGACTTCAGCCCCTTCCTCCTCAGCGCTCATTAATGCTTCCTTGACCAATATCTCTGTATTGCCCAGCCGTCTATGGCTTGTCACGACGCCCAAAACCTTCATTGTTTCTGACCTCCTTTCTTCTTAATCCCCTGATGTTGAGTTGTTTAGTAATAGTGATAGGTAAAAAAAATTCCTTTTTTGAGAAGTTGTAGAAGAAAATAAGAGTCGTGCGTCCATGATCTCAAGAATTTAAGGCTTTTGCCATATCTAAAAAATTAGAGATAATTAATACTTACAAATAGTAATCAAAAATGCAATATTTTTTAAACTAGTGGTTAAAATGAAAAGCCTTGTGCTAGTAATGTAATTTAATTTTCGGTAATTACAGATTCTTTTCCATCAGAAATCCTTTTCTGAAAAGCTCATTTCCGGGACCTCTGGCAGATCGTCAATCCTGATTCGTGATCCGGTCCTTTCCGTTTTTCCTAGATTGTTCATGGAGTCACGTGGCTGCAAGCGCGATTTAAGGCTGAATTTGTTATCCAGGGCGGCCTTGGGCTCGTTTTCCAGGAGATAGATAAAACGTTTAAGGTCTTGAGCGATATCATGTTTTTCTTGGATACAGTTTTCCGCCTTTCTCTTTTTGTTTAAATGACCCTTTTCAAGAGCCTGCACAAAGCAATGCCAGCATAGCCGATAGGCCCAGCATCTTTGACACATGTCATCACAAAAATTAATGTAGGTTTCTAAAATCCTGTGCACCTTTTCAATTTCAATTCCGGTCTGGTAATTGCCAATGTCATAGCCAGGCGAACAGAAATGGTTGCAGGTGTAAAAGAGGCCATCCGAACTCACAAACAACTGACTTATGCCCGGGATGCAAGCTCTATTGGGGCGAGCCATGCCGCTGGCCCGGGCGATCTCTCTTTGAGGAAGCAACCTGAAAACACGGCGAAAGACACTGGAGGCGAGGGAAAAATTAAAGACAGTGTTTCCCCCGAGGCCATCGAGGTACATCTCCATCAGCCTGTTCAAATTCTTCTGATATTCCCTTGACTTTGACTGCGGCAGCGAGCGGGCGTCTGTGTCGAGGTCTCGTATGTGACTGATTCGCACCGATAAGTCTCTAAAGAATGAGTTGCTGAAATACCTGCAGACTTCTAATAAATCGTTATTTTCATCATAGGTGGCAAGCAGACATACCCTACTGTGAAAGTAATGATAATTTTTGTCCCTGATCCTCCTTAACGTATCCACCACCTTTCCATGTGTTCCTCTGCCATTTCGATAAACGCGCGCCGCGTCATGCACCTTGGGCGGCCCGTCGAGGCTAATAAAAAGCACAATGTCATTTTCGATTAAGAAGTCAATTGTTTCATCGTTACACAGTGTGGCGTTGGTTCCGACGGATACAGTAAGCCTTTCCAGGGTACTATGCTTATGGATATACTTAACGCACCGTTTAATAAGGTCCCATTTGAGAAGAGGCTCCCCGCCGTAAAATGAAATAGAGGTTCTATCTTCTCTGCTGGCTCTGGCGAGAAAAAAGTCAATGCTCTTTCGGGCGACATCCCATGTCATAAATCGGTTGCTGTGTGTGCGCCGCCCGGTGTATTTACCCGAATACACGCAATAAGCGCATCGCTGATTGCACTGCTCGGTCACGTTTAACAGCAGGAACCGTAAATTTTCCGAGAGAACCGCTTGCAGAAAGTCTCTATCCAGGTACATTGAAAAGTCTTTTTTAAAAAAGGGCTGGAACATGCCGCGTTCGTTTGTCGCCCGGCGAATAAAGTCAATTGCTGATCGA
>JAFDHD010000194.1 GCA_019308995.1 Deltaproteobacteria bacterium
GGCAAGTTTATGAAAAAGCTTCCAAACTCATTTCGACGATCAATCAGTTTGTTTGAATCTAATATTTAGAATACGACATTAAGATTGAAAGTTCTCATTCAGTATGTTATAAATAACTATTAAGATTAAAATAATTGCTAACATAAAAAATAAGGTATAGTAATATTTTTTCTTCAAGCGTGGTAGAATATATTAAAAATCCCAAAATCAAGCACTACTGCTTGGAACCTCCTTTTGACCCTCCAGAGACCTATCCCGAACTGCCTTTTGCAAGCAAAACCAATAAAACCAATTTAGTCTATGCCATAGTCCGTGATCTTTTGATAAAATTGGGACTGGATCATAAAAATATTGGATGTGCTGAATGGAACCCGTTTAAAGAGATTATTAGACCTGGTCAAAACGTGTTAGTCAAACCAAACTTAGTTACGCATCAACACTATTTTGGAGAGCATGCCCTTTACAGTACTGTCAGCCACGGCTCTATTCTAAGACCTTTGATTGATTATGTGCATGTTGCATTAAAAGGAAATGGTTCAATAACAGTGGCGGATAACCCGGTTGAAGGAGCTGATTTTGACAGGCTGATGAAATTCACCGGAATTCAAGAAATGATTGATAAACTGAGTCAAAGAGGTTATACGAATGTTAAGGTCATAGACCTGCGACCAAAAGTATTGAAAGAAGCTTCTAATGGTGAGTTTTATTATGAGAATCAGCCTGGAGATCCTTTAGGCTATGTCACTATTGATCTTGGAAAGGATAGTTTATTTGGGGAATTTGATAACAATCAAAATATTCATTTCTATACCTTGGCTGATAAAACCGTTGACCATGTTGACCCCAAATATTGTGAAAGAAGCAAAACAGATGATTATCATAACCCTTCAATGCATAAATATATTGTGTCAAAGTCAATACTGAATGCTGATACCATCATTAATGTTGCTAAAATGAAGAGCCATTGTAAGGCGGGAGTATCACTGACGCTAAAAAATATGATTGGAATTGTATTTGAAAAGGACTGTATGCCTCATCATCGTCCAGGGCTGCCACCTAAAGGCGACGCGTTCCCTTTTTATCCCGCGTCTCATTATGTTATGGCTCGGAAAAGCTACTTAAACCTGAAAAAATGGTTCCAGATACATCGAATCCCAGTTGTCAAGGCTTTTAGAGATTGGCTTCAGAAGAAGAAGGTATTGGTCGGTCAGCAAATAGAACATGGGAATTGGAAAGGCAATGATACTATCTGGAGGACTATTCTTGATTTAAATAGAATTAATGTATATGCGGACCGTGAAGGGAAAATGCAGGATACTCCTCAAAGAAGCTGCTTCGCCTTAATTGACGGGATTATTTCTCAGCAGGGAGAAGGACCTATGGCCGGTGATGCGGTTCCAACCTCAATAATTCTGGGGGGGTTTAATCCAGTTCTTGTAGACGCGTTAGCCGTTAAAGCTATGGGATTGGATTACCGGTTATTCAAGACTATCTCCGAGGCAGGCAGGCTTAAAAAGTGGAAGCTTTTGCCAGGTGATGAGCACGACTTATCCTTTTCTGAAGTAGATGTTCCTAATTTAAAATTCGAACTATCAAAGGGATGGCGCTAATCATGGGCGGCTGGATTACCATAATCGGTGAGGTCCCGGATTTTAATGATCGTTTAGCAGGATTCCAGAGAATATTCAGCGTAGAAGGCGTTCCGGACTTACGAGTGGAAACGCATCAACATTCGAACCAGGCACGAACAGTTGCATGGGCCTGGAATAAGTTTCATGTTCCAGATGTTTATGTGCAGGAGACTGATCAGGGAGACATCTGTGTTTTATGCGGCGCAGTAACCGACCTGGGTCATTATGGAGTTATCCAAAGTGAGCCTGAATTAACCGCTGTCCGCGTGCTTGACCTTTGGGTTCAACATCAAGACAAGTTGATCGAGCAGCTGAACGGGTCCTTTAGCTGCTTATTCTATGATGAAAAAACAAATTACGTCACATTATTTACTGACAGATTTGCTTCAAGGTCAGTATGGTTTACTGAGGAAAACGGTATATGGATTGTAGGTAACTACCCTTCGGCCATTGCAACCTTTAAAAAGAGCAAGCCCAAGATTAACCCGGTGGGGCTGTGGTCCTTGTTTAATACCGGCAGGCATGTGGGAGGACAAGGGCTTTACGCAAACATTCATTGCCTCTCAGCCGGAGAAAACGTCATTCTGACTGTGGGGAAGCAGACGGAACGAGGACAATGGCATAGGCGTAAATACCAACCCGACCATAAAGTCACTCCTCGAGAATGGGGGCGCAGAATCTCTCAAACGCTCCAGGCTTCAAGCTCACGGCTTCATAAAACATGCGCCAAGCCGCATATCTTTCTGAGCGGGGGTCTGGATTCCCGAGTCGCTGCCGCCGCCTTTGGGAAGCCATTGAAAAGTGTTAGTCTTTGCACCAAGCCTAATGCCGAAACGCGACTGGCTTCCATGGTTTCAAAGGCGCTGGGGATTGATCACGAAATAATTATTCGTTCCCCCTATTGGTATCTTGATACTTTAAATGCGGCCGCCTTGATTAGCTCGGGAAATTTCTTGACCTGCCATACCCACTTTATTGTGCCTGCAAGTCATATCGCTTCTACGAGTCAGGACGCTGAGTTCCTTTTGGGCGATCTTCTTGAAAACCTTAATAAACATTATTTCACTCTTCCCAACGGGCATCAGTTGGCTTACGGCCCAGAAAATATGAAGACAATACTTCATACTTCTGTTCCTTACTCCATGAAGGACATCCACAGGCTGGGCGTATACTTTAAAGAGGAAATAAGGTCACGCATTGAGGAAGCATACATGGAGGCTCTCCAATATTACACCCGATCGCTTCTTGAAGTTTCTGAAGATGATGCCGATCGCTTAGACACTTTTTTACGCTGGCCATTAGTCTCCCCACTGAATGGAAACTGCGAGCCGGTAAAACCAAATATATCTTGCGAAAAGCGGGGGCTGGGAATTTACAAAGAAATTATTGCATGCTTCCCAAAATTGGGTTACAAAATTCCTTCACCTTTGCCGTCCAATCCGAGGAAGGTCGCGATGGCGGGACAGGCAGCGAGAAAAAGTACTGGAATCCACAGAATATGAAAAATTGCAGGAGATTTTACCAAGCGGGAAGGTACAGCCGGACAAGCTTATTGGATTAATGGTCTGGAAAGAAAAAATGCCCTGAGTAATATATATTGTTTATCCTAAAAATATTAGACTTAATAGGTAAAGAATGCTTAAGGTAGCAATTATTCAGCGTAGATTAGCGAGTTATCGTTTACCTGTATACGAAAAAATTATTAAAAATAATTCTGACATTTCATTA
>JAFDHD010000195.1 GCA_019308995.1 Deltaproteobacteria bacterium
ACCATGAACACGGAACTGGCCACCTTGAACCCTTTCCGCGCCAAGACGGGCTGGGATTATCCCTGGATGGAGCCTCTTTTTATGAGGCTGGCTGAACTTGATACTGAGCACGGTAAGATGATCCCGGCCATTGGTGTTTCCTGGAAGATTCTGGACAATAACACAGATTTCATGGTCAAGCTCAGACAGGATATCAAGTTTTCCAACGGCGATCCTGTCACGGCCGAGGACATAAAATTCTCTTATGAACAGTATAAAGACAGGAAGAACGCCCACGTGGGCCGGCGTATTTTCAAGTACATCACCGATGTCGAGATCAAGGACCCGACTACGCTTATCTTCCGCATGAATAAACCATACTGGAACTGGAGCGGGCTGATAAGGGGCGCCTGCTTTATTGTTCCTAAAAAGTATTATGAGGCAGTTGGCCCAAAGGAATTTGCCAAGAAACCGATCGGGAGCGGCGCATTTACGCTGGTGAAACGAATGATAGGTGAAGGGGCCACTTACAAGGTTGTGGCCAATCATCCTATCTATAAACCTCAATTCAAGACACTAAAATTCAAGCTGGTCCCCGACGCTACGGTCAGGGTTCAGCTGCTCAAGGCCGGCCAGGCGGACCTTATCTGGGGTGTGCCGCCTCAGGATTATGCCTCGCTTAAAAAGACCAAAGGGATAAAGATTTATTCTCTTCCTTACCCTTCCTTTTTCGGCCTCAACTTCACGACGATCTTTCAGGACAATGTTATATCTGATTTAAACCTCCGACTGGCCATCAACCACGCCATTAATCGCGAAGAGATTGCGGACAAGTTATTTTTCGGCCAGGCCACACCCATTTATAACTTCTGGGACCCCACCGACAAGACCTATGACCCGAGTTTCAAGTATAAGTATGATCCTGAGAAGGTTCGGGCCCTGCTGAAAAAATCGAGCTATAAGCCGGGAACGGCCCTGACCATCAACTTCCACGCCCTTCTCCCCAACTCTGAAATCGTGCTCCAGGCGGTGCAGAATTACCTCAAGCAAGCGGGCATCACCACCAAATTGAGGCAGTGGGAAGGAGGAACCTTAAGAGGCAAGTATATCAAGAAATCGAGAGAGATAGCTGAAATGGGAACAAACTACTGGCCGGGTGGAGATAGAGACCCCAACGTTCGGTTGACCCTGGGCATAAAGAAAGGCTCCTTCTTCTCCTTATATCATTCCAGTCCAGAGTTGGATAAAATGATTGACGAACAGCAATTCATGACCGATGCAAAAGAACGGCTGGTGGTCTTAAAAAAGATTTACAAGATGCTTTTCGACGACCCGGCTGTTTGTGCTTTTGTCTCCCAGAACCTTATTTACGCCACTAATGATTCGATAGACTATAAATGGGTCCCCTTTAACTCGCAACTGTTCAATGTCCATAACATCAAGATACTTAAATAGCTGGATTAATTTTTAGTATAGTAAGGGCTGCCAGGGGTGATTTTTCCACTACCTGGCGGCCCGAATTTACTAGGCGCTAAAAAAATGAGACGTTACATCATCAAACGCATCCTTCAGGCCATGGTGACCATTCTTTTAATCATGGTTATCATCTTCTTTCTTTCCCGGGCTATTGGTGATCCAGCGGTTCTCTTTATTACGGAGGATGCCGGGGAGGAAGAACTTGAGATACTCAGGGAGAAATTCGGAATTGACAAGCCGATCTGGGTTCAGTTTGTCCGCTTTTTCGCCTCGGCCGCCAGAGGAGACTTCGGAGAATCCTTCAAGTGGGACGAACCGGCGCTTCCGCTCGTGCTTTCACGCTTTCCGGCCACACTTGAACTGGCCGCCTGTGCCGTGCTTTTGAGCTCTTTTTTCGGCCTTTCCATCGGGATGATAACCGCGCTGAAACGCGACAGCTGGCTGGATCGCTTCGGACAATCCCTGGCTGTGTTTGGACAGGCGGTCCCGAATTTCTGGCTGGGGTTGATGCTGATTCTTTTATTCGGGGTTTACTTGAAATGGCTTCCCATATCAGGGCGAGAAGAACTTTCCAACGTGATCATGCCAGCCCTGACACTGAGCGCCTTTACGACCGCATCGGTGACTCGGCTGACCAGATCAAGCATGCTGGACGTGCTCGGAAGTGAATACATAAAAATGGTGCGCATCAAAGGCGCGCCCGAACGTATCGTTATCTTAAAGCATGGGTTGCGCAACGCCCTGATCCCCATCCTGACGCTCATCTCTCTTCAGTTCGGTTATTTATTGGGAGGATCGGTTATCGTGGAGACGGTCTTTGCCTGGCCCGGAGTCGGAAGACTGGCCATTGAAGCCTTTTTCCGCCGGGATTTCCCGGTCATTCAGTCGGTCGTCTTCTTTATGTCGTTTGTTTTCGTCACCATCAATCTCCTGGTGGATATTCTTTACGCTTACATTGATCCCAGGATTCGTTACGGATGAAATTTTTCAAGGGAGACATTGTCTTTTGAGAACCCAGTGAGATGAGACATGAGCGTTGAAAAGGGCCGTGGCCCGGACCAAGAGATAACTTCAAAGAAGGTTGCCCGGCGGAAGTATCCATTCGTGGCCTTTTTTCTCTTAGGGCTTTTTCTCGTGACGGCCTTCTTCGGACCTTTGTTCGCCCCTCATGACCCGGACGCTCAGGATTTATCCTATTCGCTCAAGCCGCCATTCTGGGTGGAAGGCGGGTCAATGTCTCATCTTCTGGGGACGGACTCTTTAGGCCGGGATTATTTAAGCCGAATTATTTACGGGGCCAGGATTTCCTTACTGGTCAGTTCGGTGGCCATCTGTATCTGCGGCACCATCGGCGTCCTCCTGGGCCTGCTTTCCGGCTATTTTGGCGGCCTGGTTGACACGTTAATCATGCGGTTCACCGACACCTGGATATCCATGCCTGCGCTCATCCTGGCCATCGCCTTTGTCAGTATTTTGGGACCGGGGCTTAGAAACGTCATCCTGGTTATCGGGATAACGGCCTGGACCGGTTACGCCAGGATCGTGAGGGGAGAGGTTCTGGGCCTTAAGGAGCTGGACTTTGTGGACCTGGCGCGGGCCACGGGCTGCAGTGAAGCCAGGATTCTCTTTTCCCACATTCTGCCGAACGTGGTCAATACGTTAATCATCCTGGTCACTTTAGACATAGGCCGGGTGATCATATGGGAAGCGGCGTTGAGTTTTCTCGGCCTCGGGGTTCAGCATCCTACCCCGGCCTGGGGCCTCATGCTGGCGGGAGGCAGAAAATTCATCACCTCTGCCTGGTGGCTGGTGACCTTTCCTGGAATCGCTATTCTCATAACCGTTCTCGGGGCCAACCTCACCGGGAACTGGCTCAGAGACGTGCTTGATCCCAAGCAGAAAC
>JAFDHD010000196.1 GCA_019308995.1 Deltaproteobacteria bacterium
GGTAGCCATCCAGCATAATCCCGTAATTCGCCAGTACTATCTTAAACTACTGGAAAAAGGAAAATCCAAGATGACAGCCGTGGTGGCTGCCATGCGTAAATTAATTGTGATCCTCAACACCATCATGAAAAAAAATCAAATGTGGGAGCCTAATTTATCTTGATCTTCAAAACAGTCGCTACATCTGCTGATTAATTTGGAAATAAGCCCATGGCTAAATTTTACAAAAAGGTTTAATCTATGACCTCGACTGGAGAAAGCGATGCCTGATACGATTTTAGCCATTGATCAGGGAACCACGGGCACGACCGTTATGCTGCTCGACCAAGACCTGAACGTCTTAGCCAAGGGGTACCGGGAAATCATGCCGATTTTCCCGCATCCCGGATGGGTGGAGCATGACCCGGAAGATATCTGGAAGTCGGTTCTTTCTGCCTTAAAGATAGCCCTTAAGCAAGGCCGGGTCTCGCGGTTCGATATAAAAGCGATCGGCGTCACCAACCAGCGCGAGACAATCGCGGTCTGGAACCGGAAGACAGGCAACCCTTTTCACAATGCCATTGTCTGGCAGTGCCGCCGCACCGCGGGAATCTGCGAAGAACTCAAGGAAATGGGCCATGAAGACCTGTTTGTGAAAAAGACCGGCCTGGTGCTTGACCCTTATTTCAGCGGTACCAAACTGAAGTGGCTCTTTGACAACTTATCGGGTCTTCATAAGGAGGCAGCCGCGGGGAGAGTCGCGGCGGGCACGATTGACACCTTCCTGGCCTGGAAGCTCACCGACGGCCGCGCCCACGTGACCGATGTTTCCAATGCCTCGCGCACACTGCTCATGGACCTGAAAACGCTTGACTGGGACGAGCGGCTGTGCCGCATCCTTGGAGTGCCTCTGAGCATCCTGCCGGAAATCAGGGATTCGGCCGGGGTCTTCGGGCATACCAGGGACGTTCCCGGCCTGCCAGACGGCGTGCCGATCTGCGGCATGGCCGGCGACCAGCAGGCAGCCCTTTTCGGCCAGGCCTGTTTCGAACCCGGTGAGGCCAAATGCACCTATGGCACCGGGGCGTTCCTGCTCATGAACACCGGGCCTGCGCCCCTCTTAAGTAATAACCGGCTCCTGACCACGGTGGCCTGGAAGCTGGGGAGGCAGACGACCTACGCCCTGGAAGGGTCCGCCTTTATGGCCGGAGCCGCGGTGCAGTGGCTGCGTGACGGGCTGAAGCTAATTACGAGCGCCGCGGAAATCGAGGACTTAGCCGGAGCCGTGCCTGACACCGGCGGCGTGACCCTGGTTCCGGCCTTTGCCGGGCTGGGCGCGCCGTACTGGCGCAGTGAGGCGCGGGGTCTGATCTGCGGGCTGACCCGGAGCACGACCCGGGCCCACCTGGCGCGGGCCGTGCTGGAAGGGATCGCGCTTCAGAACGTGGAAATCCTTCAGGCCATGGAGGCTGACTGCGGCCGCAAACTGCGTAAGTTAAAGGTTGACGGCGGCGCGGCCGCCAATAACCTCCTGATGCAGATGCAGGCGGACTTCCTGGGCCGGGAGATCGTGCGTCCGGCCATGCTGGAAACCACGGCCCTGGGCGCAGCCTTCCTGGCCGGGCTGGGCGCGGGCGTCTGGAAGGAGACCAAGGATATCGCCGATGTGTGGAAGGAAGACCGGGCCTTTGTCCCGCAAATCACGGATAACGAGCGTGCAGCGGTCCTTAAGCGCTGGCGCGAGGCCGTGGGCAAGGCCTAATGAAGATCAATGTTTCCATAAGATTCTACGAGGAGCTGAATGATTTTCTTGCGCCTGAAAAACAGAAACGTGAGTTTACAGCGTCCGCAAAAGATTCCTTTAATGTCCAGCAGTTGATAGAATCCCTGGGCGTGCCTGAGAGCGAGGTTGATCTAATCCTCGTCAATGGCAGACCGGTCCCCTTTTCACATCTGCTTCAGGATCAAGACCGCATATCTGTTTATCCTGTGTTTGAGACCTTTGATATTTCTGCGGTTTCAAGGCTCAGGGAAAGGCCGCTGCGCACCCCGAGGTTTCTGCTGGACGTCGGCCTTGATAACTTATTGAATTATTTAAAAATATTGGGATTTGACGCCGCGGAAGCAGCCCATGACGAGGCCAGAGAGATAATCACCCAGGCCCGGGCCGAGCACCGCATCATCCTGACCAGGGATGAAGGACTAGTTAAGTCAAAAGAGATTGATCGCTGCTACCTGGTCAAGAATGACACCCCTCTAGAGCAATTAAAAGAGATTATTAAGTATTTTAATCTGTTTTCTTTGATTTCCTAACTTTTCCTTCTGTTTTCTTGATTGAAGCAGGCTCAGCTTAAAAAAATATGTTTCATGTGAAACACTGCTTACCTGGAGCTATTTAATTATATTTATTGATATTTTTTAATATCCTCAAAACGTGACGGCCTGGACCGATCATGAATGGCCTTGGCCTGAAAAGAACTTTTCGTTTGACACCACGGCAGTTATTTCCTATATAGTGCCCTTTTGAAGGAGATTTCTAATTATTTTCCCCATGACCTTCAACTCACTTACAGGCGCCTATGGAATCAAAGAACGTACTCAAGACCTTTTTTGAGCCTCAAGGAATCGTGGTGGTTGGAGCGCGAAGCACTCGAGCCTTCGGCTATGGAATCCCTCTCCAGCTCATAGAGCAGGGCTGGGGCGACCGCACCCATCTGGTCAACCCCAAAGGCGGGGACCTGCACGGCCTCCCGGTTTATAAGCGTGTGACTGAAGTGCCTGACCCGGTTGATTTGGCCGTGGTCATTGTGCCTGCCCCAACGGTCCCGGAGGTGCTTGCTCAAATCGGTGATCGAGGCATAAGACACGTCATCATTCAGAGTGCGGGATTTGCCGAGATCGGCCCGCAAGGCCGGGCCTTGCAGGCCGAGGCCGAGAAGGCGGCGGCAGAACACGGCCTCAGGATCGTTGGCCCCAACTGCGTCGGCGTGGTCAACACCGCCAACCGGTTTACCACCTCCGAGGTCATGCCCGAGGCCCTCAAACCGGGTAAGCTCGCTGTCATCGCCCAGAGCGGCGTCTTTGGGCACAACCTGCTGGACAGGTTCAACGAAAAAGGCCTCTTCATATCCAAGGCCATCACCCTGGGCAACAGAATGGATGTCAATGAAAGCGAGGTCCTGGATTACTTACACCACGATCCAGACACCAGGGTCATTACCATGTACCTTGAAGGCGCGGCCGACGGACGGCTTTTAGTCGAGACGTTGAAGAGAGTGACTAGCGACAAGCCGGTGCTGGTGCTTAAAAGCGGCCGGACCCCGGTGGGCCGGTGCTGGTGCTTAAAAGCGGCCGGACCCCGGTGGGCCGTGCCGCCACGGCCTCACACACCGGCAGTCTCTCCGGGGAGGATGAACTGTACCAGGGCATGTTTGCCCAGTCTGGCGCCATCAGGGCCAAAAGCCTGAACGAGCTGGTGGAGTTGGCGCAGGTCTTTTCAACCCAGCCCCGGCCGCGCGGCAATCGTTTCGCAATCGTAACAGGCAGCGGCAGCATGGGGGCCCTGGCCGCTGACACGGCC
>JAFDHD010000197.1 GCA_019308995.1 Deltaproteobacteria bacterium
ATTTACCATAAAGTTAGTGGTAAGCAGGAAATAGATGAGGAGCAGGAACACTATATCGATCAAGGAAGTCAGGGGAAGCTGTACCTTGTAGCGAGGCCTTTTCTTATAGTGAACGAGCATAAAGAGCTCCCTCCTTTTAACGCCCTTTTGCCACGGACTTCAAAAACATCACAGCACCATCCTGGAGCTGGGCCTCGTATTTATCCACCCGGGAAGAAAGATAGCTGTGGGCCACCATGGTGGGAAGGGCCACAGCCAGGCCCAGGGCGGTGGTTAGCATGGCCTCCCAGATTCCCCCTGCAAGCACAGCCGCATTGACCTTCCCCCCCATTTGCTGGATCACCATGAAGGCCTTTATCATGCCTAGAACTGTCCCTAAAAGCCCCAGCAGGGGGGCAATATTTCCTATAGTAGCAAGGGCCTGAAGGTACCGAGACAACTCTCTTACCTCCTCATCCGTGGCATGAACAATGACGGTTTCCAGGGTCTCACGGTCCTGGCCTTTGACCTCAATGCCCTGAGCGAGCACACGTCCCATTGGTGTGTCGGTCGAACTTGCAAGTTCATAGGCCTGGTGATCTTCACCGTTCTTTATATGTCTCGTTACCTTCTCCACCAGCCCATCACCTCTGATTCGGAGCCGGGAAAAACGGATCAGGCGCTCAAGAAAAATGCCTAATGCCAATACAGAACAAAAAAGGATAGGGCCCACAAGAACCCCGCCTTTTGAAAGGAATTCAATCATAACTACCCCCCATAGGTACTGGCTTGGTCTCCCAATTCCTCCAGAACATCCGGTTTTCCATCAAAATCAAGATCCTTCGCCCGTTTGACCAAGACTTCGGATTGGTCATACTCTTCCCATAAATCTGGCTTTCCGTCTTTGTTTGTGTCCTCTTCGACCCTTATGAGCCGGCCATGGTCATAATAGAACCATATATCGATCCTTCCATCGTCGTTGTTGTCCTTTTCAGCTCGTATAGCTTCTTCCTTTTCATCATAAAACCAGGTAATATTCAGGCGGCCTGTGTGTCCCTCATCCTCTTCACTCCTTACGAGCCTGCCACCCTTATCATAATGCTCTCTTAAGTCCACCTTCCCGTCGTGGTCTTCATCAATCTCCTTTAGCCTCAACACATTATCTCTATAAAAATACCGTGCTTCCACCACACCGTCCATGTCCTGATCAAGCTCCATAACAACAGACCACCCAGGCCGATTAAACCACTGGGTGATCTCAAACCGACCGTCATTATCCTCGTCCCTGAGGAGTTTTATTTTCTCCCCTTTTTTGTAAAATACCTTGAGATCAACCCTTCCGTTTCCGGATTCATCCCTTTCCAGCTTGACAATGTGACCGTCCCGGTAGAACTGCCAGGTATCCATTTTGCCGTCCAGATTTGTATCACCTTCCACCCTTTGTCTTTCTTCCTTTTTGTCAAAAAAGATCTTTGTATCTGGATTACCATCATGGTTCTCATCTCGTGTCTGCAGGTACATTTTTCCCTTGCTGAAAAATGATATGGTTTCCATGTACCCGTCGGCCGTGGAGTCGTACTGCACCTTGACCGGAATGCCTTTGCAGTAAGTGGTAATTCTGTCAATCCTGCCAGTGTGCCTGGTATCTTCCTCGATCTTTTCAGCCATGCCCTCAGAATCAAAATGGGAGAAGACATCCATTCTTCCGTCAAAATTACTGTCCTTTTCCTGGTAGATCGGTTTTCCTCTCTTGAACCGGGTTATTACATCAAAGCGCCTGTCACCATTTGTGTCCTTTTTCTGTTCAACAGGCTCCCCTTTCTCAAACCTGGTAACCAGGTCAGGCCATCCATCATGGTCTTGATCCCTTTTTTGAGTTTCTATCTCGCCGTTTTTATATGTGCAAAAAAGGTCCATTTTTCCATCCCCATCCAGATCGTCGCAAGTTTCCGTGGGAAGACCTTTTTCATCATACTGTGTGATCCTTTCTATATACCCATCTCCGTCTCTATCTACGTCTTTTTCAATGGGCTTTCCATCATCGTACTTTTGCCAGATATTGGGTATTCCATCTTCGTCTGTATCTTTTGTGGACAATATGGGCTTCCCTTTTTCAAACGAATATACGGTGTCAAAGCTCCCGTTCCCTGTGCTGTCCTTCTGGATCTTGACAGGATGTCCTTGTCCATCAAAAAGGATCACCTGGTTGATCCGGCCGGTTTTTGCCGATAGGCTTTCATGTTTGACCCTTTTGCCCTCTTCAAAATAGTCCCGTTTGTCGATCTTTCCGTCGTGATCCGAGTCGCTCTCCACTCTTACCACCTGGCCCCCGGCATAGAATTGAAAGCGATCCATTCGACCATCCCTGTTGCTGTCTATCTCCAGTTTGACAAGATTCCCCTTCTCGTTTAAATGCGCAATCTGGTCAATACTGCCGTCCTTGTCGGTGTCACTTTTGATGAGCCTTGTTTTTGCCAGGGTCAACTCAGGCATCATCAGAGCCAGAATAGCGACGAGAAACCCCAAAAGTAATCTGTTCTTTTCGTTACAGAGAAACAAAGAAACCAACTCCCAATAAAAAAGCCACGAATGGCCTGCGGGCTTCGTTCCCGTTCACCTTCGTGGCTTTTGTTAAGCTATTTTAGGGACTTAAATTGTAAAGACTCTATCCCGCGCCTTCATGACGCAATTGCTATTTTTGATTAAAATAAATAGGGCCAGGTTGTCAATAGATAAGATAACAAGCAGAAGAAAATCGGGGCTGTCCTCAACGGATGATACAGTTCTGAACAAACGGTTCCACCATGGATTTCAGATCTTGGAGCTCGCAATCCGTATACGTGTTATCGTTGTTTTTAAAGAATTCAGGGGACAACACCTTTGTCTGGTGAAAACGCTGCAGTGCATACATCATTGCCCCTTTAATCATCCAGGCGATATTGTATATCTTAGCCTTGTCTATAAAAGGTTTAACACAGGTTGTTCGGAATTCATAGGCAGGTGCCTGTTCCATAATTATTTTGATGCTCTTGGAAATAGTACGGGAAGCAAATTCCCTTCCTGTAAACACTTGGTAACCTGACAGATCCGCCTTGATGTCCATTGCCACATAATCAACCAGTTTTGCTTTAAGTAGTTTTTCAATCACCTCTGGCCTGGTTCCATTGGTATCGAGCTTCACAGCGTAACCTAGCTCCTTGAGTTTCTGGCAAAAGGCAAAAAGGCCTGGTTGTAAGGTCGGCTCCCCGCCAGAGATCACCACGCCATCCAAAAGGCCCTGACGTTGTTTCAGGAAGTTGAGTATAATATTGTTA
>JAFDHD010000198.1 GCA_019308995.1 Deltaproteobacteria bacterium
CTGGCCAGGCCCTTTCTGGGCAGCCGCGGAACCATCCTGGCCTACAAGGGCCCGCGAGCCGAAAAGGAGCTCAAAGAGGCCGAACAGGTCCTGACCGCGCTGGGACTTACACTGGCCCGCCAGGAAAGGTTCAGACTGCCGTTCTTGGGCCATTGTCGCATCCTGCTTTTTTTTAAGGGGATTTGATTGTATTTTTGCTCAGGGGGGAACTTTTTAGTAAAATTTTCGTCAACCCCCCCTGAAACCCCCTTCAAAAACTTTAAGCAGGCTGCGGCGGCGAGTACCGCCGCAGCCCTGACAGTTTTTTTGGGAGAGGGGTTCCCCCAACCAAATGTTTCACGTGAAACATATTTTTTCTTTTCAAGCCCTCTTCAGATGTGGTACTATGGACCGAAGAAGGACAATTGATATAACTACTTAAAATTATTATAAAATTTCTATGAGCCAGATTATCACCATCGCCAACCAGAAAGGCGGCGTCGGTAAAACCACCACCGCGGTCAACCTGGCCGCCTGCCTGGCTGCGGCTGAAAAAACAGTCCTGCTCATTGACGCCGACCCCCAGGCCAACGCCACCAGCGGCCTGGGTATTGACCGGGAAAACATCCCTTACTCGCTCTATCACTTCCTGATCCAGGACCTTGAACTGGACCAGGTGGCTCAGCCGACCCCTCTGCCCGGGCTGACCCTTATCCCGGCCAGCCAGGACCTTATCGGTGCGGAGGTTGAACTGATCGGCCAGCCCGGGCGCCAGAATTTTTTAGCGCGCAAGCTTCAGCCCCTGGACGGGCAGTTCGACTACCTGGTCATTGACTGCCCGCCCAGCCTCCAGCTCATGACCATCAACGCCCTGTGCGCGGCCCAGGACCTGCTCATCCCGCTCCAGTGCGAGTACTACGCCCTGGAGGGCCTGTCGCAGCTCATCCGGACCTTTCGCCTCATCCGCCAGAGGTTCAACCAGCGGCTGCGCATCCTGGGCATCCTCCTGACCATGTTTGACACGCGGAACCGCTTGTCGCATCAGGTGGCAGAGGAGGCGCGCCGGCACTTCCCCGACCGGGTTTTTAAGACCGTTATTCCCCGCAACGTGCGGCTGTCGGAAAGCCCGAGTCACGGGCTGCCCATTATCCTTTACGATATCCGCTCCAGCGGGGCCAGCGCTTACCTGGCCCTGGCCAGGGAAATTCTGAAGAAAAGGTAGCGACATGGCCAAGAAAAAAGGACTGGGCCGCGGCCTGGAGGCCCTGATCGAAGGCCTGGACGAGGACCTCTCCCTGTCTGGAAGCCTTTTCGAGGTCTCTCTGGACAAGATAGCTTCCAACCCCTTTCAGCCCAGGGTGACGTTTAAGGAAAAGGACCTCAGGGCCTTAGCCGAATCCATCAAGAATAAAGGGGTCTTAGCGCCTCTGATGGTGCGGCGTCTGGATTCCGGCCAGTACGAGCTCATCGCGGGCGAACGCCGCCTCCGCGCCGCCAGGGCCGCCGGTCTGACCAGTGTGCCCGTCATTGTCCGGGAGGCCACGCGGGCCGAGTTGCTGGAGATCGCGCTCATAGAAAACCTGCACCGGGAGGACCTGGACCCCATTGAGGAGGCTGAGGCCTACCGCCGGCTCATGGAGGAGTTCAGCCGCACTCAGCAGGAGGTCGCCGACCTCACCGGCCGCGACCGCTCCACCACCGCCAACCTCCTGCGCCTGTTGAACCTCCCGGAAGCGGTCCAGCAGGACGTGCGCCAAGGCAGACTCAGCATCGGCCATGCCCGCGCCCTCCTGGCCCTGGAACGGCCCAAGATCATCCTCGAGGTGCGGGAGAAGATCCTCAAAGAAAGGCTTTCCGTGCGCCAGACCGAGGCCCTCGTCAAAAAAATCCTCAAGCCCCCGCCCTCAAAACAGATTATCAAGCCGGACGAGCTTTACTTTCAGGCCCTGGCCGAACAGCTTACCCGCAAACTGGGCGCCAAGGTCAATCTCTACCGCAAAGGCAAACAAGGCCGCATCGAAATCACCTTTTCCTCAGACGAAGAACTGGAAAGACTGCTCAAGTTTTTTAGGGCAGGGGAAGGCTAGGACCTAACGTTTAACTGGCAAAATTTTAGTCAAGAGGTTTCGATCTTAAAAAATTGTTACCAAAAATTATTGAATTTTTTTCTGGTATCTGTAATCATGAATGATATCCAAGTTTGATGTTTGGTAAGAAGGCTTAAAAGAGGGAACCTCTAGAAAACGGAAGGTTAATTTGGGTAGTTTTAATTTTGAGATAAAACAGCTTATCCCTAGATTTTTTATTGTAAAAACAAATACTTGGCAATTAAGTGTACTGTCCTCCGAATTTAGAATTTACATCGGCCAACGAGAATGAAAATGGAAAAAAAACTGAAACATCTTGAAATGCTGCAAGCCGTCATTAGCAGGATGGCGAGGAACTCGTTTCTGCTGAAAGGATGGAATGTGGTACTGGTGTCGGCGATTTTCGCGTTGGCTTCAACCGAATCGAAATCAGCGCTGGTTTTTCTGGCCTATCTGCCTGCGACGGTCTTCTGGCTGTTGGATGGTTATTTCCTTCGGCAAGAGCGATTGTTCCGCAAACTCTATGATAAGGTCAGGTCAATGGGCGAGGACGAAATCGACTTTTCTATGAACACTTCACCGGTCGAAACTCAGGTGGCATCATGGTTGCGGGTGACATCCTCAAGGACATTGCTTCTGTTCCACGGCGCAATACTCCTAACCATAACCGCCGTTTGGCTTGTTCCAGCGGTGTTCAGATGTATATGAAAAACGTAATTCACAAAATAGGAGAATAATCATGGCAAGACGTGTGTATTTCAGCTTCAAGTACAAACAAGATGTATCACGAGCAATGGTGGTCCGAAATAGTTGGGTCACACAGGGAAAGGAAGTCGCTGGATTTATTGATGCGGCCGATTTTGAGGAATTAAAGAAAAAAGGCGATGATGCGATTCGAAATTGGATCAATGCCCAGTTAGAAGGAACATCAGTGACTGTTGTTCTAGTGGGTGAAAAAACTTGCTCTAGCCGTTGGGTGAAATACGAAATAACGAAAAGCATTGAGCGTGGAAACGGCTTGCTCGGCATTGATATAAACAAAATCGGAGGTACACGTTCAGGGGGTTTTGAGATAATCTATTCTTGAGCCACCCATTTTAGATTTGGTTTTTGATCTTTGAAAAAAGAACCGATGGCCTCCACCAAGATGGGGAAAGTGGCCA
>JAFDHD010000199.1 GCA_019308995.1 Deltaproteobacteria bacterium
CATACCGGCCCGAAGGGCCTCTCCGGGCGGCCAATGGCCCTCAACAGCCGCCTCAGACGCCACAACAGGCCCGAAATGCCGGCCGAAAGGCCCGCCAGACGCTCCGCCAGGGACTGCGGCGTGCCCAAGCCGAAGAGCTTGCGCATCAGCGTGTACTTTCGGCAAGCCGGAAAAAAATCTGAATTTATCAGGGGGCGTCGGTTCTTTGAAGCGTATTGCGATAGTTCCAGGGCAGCCAGCGGTCGGGGTCTGCGGACAACTCGTGCGCGTGCTTTTGCAATTGGGTGAGGTAGTCGAAGGGATTGATGTCGTTGAGTTCGCAGGTGTGGATCAGGCTCATGAACAGGTCTCCCACGCGGGCTCCGTTCGGGGTTTTATAAAAGTAGGCGTTCTTACGATGGAGAATAGCCTTCTTCAGGGCTCTTTCGCATACGTTGTTGTCTAAGGGGGCACCGGGCTGCCGCAGGAACAGGGTCAACGCCTCCCAGTGATTGAGCATATACGTGATCGCCTCGCCCAGGCCACTGTTGGGCTCGACCAGGTGTTGGTCGATCTGCTCGGTCAGCCAGTCCTTAAGCTCGGTCATCTTCGCGGCGCTGCGGGCCTGATGCCAAGCCAACCGCTGCTGGTCGGAGAAGCCCTGGCGCCGGGCCTCGGCATCATTTTGATAAACCTCTTTGAGGATCTCCAGGACAAACCGGCATTCCTGGGGAAAGTTCATCGCCACCTCGACAAAACGCCGACGTCCGTGCGAGAGGCAGTTGGCCAGAATGACCTCGAGTTCTTGGGGCAGATTGCGAGACAGGGCATCGCACATCTGGATCGGCGGTGCTAATTCGGCGGCCCGACGTTTGAGCACTTCGGCCAGATTCTCGCCGGCATGATTATGGCCGGTGAAAAACAACGCGATCCGGTGATCCCCCTGGACCGAGACGATCCCGGAGGTAAACACACCCGTGCGTGCAGATGTTGTCTGCTCCTCGAAGTCGCTCTGGTCCGGCTCCTTACGGGTTGCCAAACTGAGAACCTTCATACTCGTATCATCGTTGTGAACGACCCGGCCCTGGGCGGCGGACCGAATCAGCGCCTCATGAATCGGAACAAAGACGCCTACGCAATCGCTCAGGATGTCCCATTGGGTCGCGGCTGGCAGGGGAATCCCCAGACTACCCTGCAGCCTTTCCAGGCGGTTGAAGGGAAGCCCGCTTCCGTACTTGAGTAGAGCAATCATTGCGGCTGATTCGGCGCCATACTTTCGCGAGCCCACCTCCGGCGGCGCCGGGGCTGTGAAAATCTCCCCGCATAGGTTACAGCGCAGCTTCTGCAGTTCAAAGACCGTAGCGTTTAGAGGGGCCTGTCCGGTTACACGCACCAAACGGCCCGGCTCGGCGGTCTCATAGACGGTGCCCTTGTTACATTCGGGACACGAATCGCCCGGTTTGAGCGTTGGGTGTGATATCTTGACCTTTTTGGCACCGGTGTAAGCATCAGCGCCATTGCGGCCGTGGCCTTTGGCCTTCGCCGCCGCCGCTGGTGGCCCGGGGGATTCTTTACCCTCCGCCTTCGAATTACTGCCGGCTTCTTCCAGAGCCTTCTGGAATACCTTTTGCGTCTTCTCCGTGGTCGTCCCGAAGAGCAGTTGCTTGAGCCGCTGGACCGAGACCCGATTCTTCTCCAACTCCTGCGTCAGAAACAACAGGGTCTTCAGGGCATCGTGAAGCTTGTCGTATTCCTCCGGGCTCAGGCTCGACTTAACCCGTTCCAGGATCGCCTCCAATTCGCTCATCGAAAGCTCGATCCGTTCCGGGCCGCTGGGAGCAGTTGATTTGCCTTGGTATCGGCCTGACTTGCCACGCTGTCTCCTGATTCTTCGCCGATTGCTCATCACAATCCATCCCCCACATCATCGAATTACAGTGGAAACTAACAGATATATTATCGGACGAAGGCAAATTTTACTTCAAAATATTCCGGCTAGAGCAGAACTGTAAAAGCAAGCTTCTTTATTTACGGTCCTGCCTCCACCCGCCGCCAGGGCCGAACCCCCTGGGCCGCCTCCGGATTCCCGCCGGACAGCAGGACTGCCAGTTGGTGGGCTTGCAGGGTCTGGGCCGCCGCCGAGACCTGCTGCGGCCACCACGGAAACCGACCCTTCGACCACCGTTTCTGGCACAACCAGAAGCCTTGACCATCATAGACCAGGATCTTGATCGCCTTGCGGCTCTTATTACGGAAGACGAAGACGCTGCCGCTGAACGGATCGCTGCCCAATGCCTCGCGACAAATCCGGGCCAGACCGTCGATGCCTTTGCGAAAATCCGCCGGCTCCACCGCCACCAGAATCCGCATGTGGGGGGTTAACTGGATCATCGGTCCCCGTTCCAGAGGCTGCTGCTGAGGGCCGCCAGGTCGGGCAGTTCCCGGCCCTGGAGGTGGATGCGAATCCTGGCGCCTTGGCCATCTTCGCATTCGATGGTGCATTCGACATTCGCCTGCGGCCCGGCAGGCAGCAGTTCCAAAAATGGGGCTGGGGCTATTGGCTTTGACGCCTCACCTGAAACCGCATGCTCCATGCGTTTTTTCAGGCTATTGTAGTCGAGCCGTAGGGTTCGTGCGGTCTTGTTGAGTCCATACTCCCGTGCCAGTTGGGCCGCCAGAGACCAAAGATGCTCCGGCAATCTGGTAGGCGGTTTATGGGTGCGGCGCCACTTTTCAAAGCATTTACGACCCCGGGCCAGCTTTGTCGGCAAATTCGATTTCGAGAGGTTATTCATATGTCGTCCTTATTTAACAAATTCTATTGCTGTCAACGAATATGATAGCACCCATAAAAAATCATGTCATACACGCTTGCCGAAAAGACACTATTAACCCAATCCAGAAAATCGAAACGAGGGAACAGGTCGGGGGCGGATAAGCGCAAGGTTTTTGAGGGCATCTTGTGGATTTCACGCACCGGGGCTCCGTGGGCCGACTTGCCCCCGCGATATCCCAACCCCTCAACTTGTTGGCGGCGTTTGAAGCTTTGGGAACAACAAGGTGTCTGGCATAATGCCGGCGTGCTTTCCCAGCTGAACCGGACGAACGTGGCCAACGGGATGGGCCGGAAGCCTTGCCGAGGGCGGTTTCGCCCCGGCCAAAAAGGAGGTAAATGCGTCGGAAAGACCCAAAGGGGCAAAGGTATGAGGGGTCTGGTGGTGCTCGCCAGCCTACGTATTCCTCTGGGAA
>JAFDHD010000200.1 GCA_019308995.1 Deltaproteobacteria bacterium
ACGGGCATTTAGCCTCGAAACCTTAATTTTATTCTGACCCAGAACAGGATCGAGCCATTATCACTTCCTCAAAAGTGGAAATATATGAGGCTAAATAAGAAAATTCCGTTACAATGCAAATGGCTCGGGCTAAGTATTTGCCTGATAAAGTTACCTTACTTATAGTATGAATAGGTGTTTTGAAGACATCGAAAGCTCAAGGACTAATGAGCCAAAGCAGATGCGATCTCTTCTACAACTTTAGCCGCGGCCTGAACCGGGTCAGAGGCCTGGCGGATGGGCCGACCCACAACCAGAAAATCGGCCCCGGATTGAATGGCCTGGGCCGGAGTCATGACGCGCTCCTGGTCGTCCCCTTTTGTCAAAGACCAGGCCGGACGAATACCAGGCGTGACAATAAGCATCTCAGGGCCGACGGCCTGCCGCAACGCAGCCGCCTCATGGCCGGAGCAGACCAGGCCGTCACAGCCGGCCTCCTGGGCATGCCGGGCCCGGAGAAGCACCAGGGCCTGAGGTCGGGTGTATTCCGGGGCCAGGCCAAGCTGCTGCCCTTCGGCGAGGTTGAGGCTGGTAAGAACGGTCACGGCCAGCACCTTTGTCTTCCCGGCCGCTTCCTTGGCCGCCTGAAGCATGGCCAGACCTTCACCGGCGTGAGCCGTGACCAGGTCCACCTCCATGGCCTGAACCGCGGCCATGGCCCCGCGCACCGTATTCGGAATATCGTGAAGCTTCAGGTCAAGAAATATTCCGGTTCGGCCTCCGGTCAGGGCCTTGACCTCATTGACTCCAGCCGGCCCCTCCCTGAAAAAAAGCTCCAGCCCGATCTTGAAGAAGCCGACATGATCCCTGAGCATTTGAACCAGGCGCCGGGCGGATTCCAGGTCAGGCACATCCAGGGGAAAAATAAGACGGTCCTGAGGGTTCAAATCTGTATGGTTCATAGCCTTCTCCTTATTTTATAGAATATCCTTAGGTTTCCAAACGCCTGAATTGTTCCACAAATATACTCAACCTTTTTATCTCTCGGCCTCTTCACGCCGGATCATGAACCAATCAGCTCGACCAGAGTCTGCTCCTTGCTTTCAAGGTCCTCGGCCAACCTAACCAGGGAAGTGCCGCGCCTTAAGTTCTGTTCGGCCAGGGAAGGATACTGATCCCGGTCCCAGGCAAAATAACTTTCTTCGAAAAAATCGGTCAGGTAGCGACGGGCCAGGTCCAGGGCCACGGCGCGTGTGGCGGCAGGCAACTGCGACCATTCTTCCGGGCTGAGGTCGAGCCCGTGCTGCCGATACGAAGAGACAGCCGCCACGAATATATCCTGACTTAAGGCGGTTTGATCTCCAGGACCGCTAATTCCAGCCCAGGAGCGCAAGGCGTCGGCCAGTTCCCAGAGCAGGGTTCCCGGACGGACGATATCCAGGTCAATCAGGCCAGAGACGACCCCATTTTCATCAAAAAGGAAGTTTTCCATCTTGGGATCGCCATGGAGTATGGCTTGAGTGATTGTACTGAATTGAGGCAGCCGCCGGGCCAGAGTCCGGCCTTTCTTCAAAACCGGCGCAGCTCGCTCGAACCTGGGCCGGTGTTCATACCGGGTGAGGACGCTGTCCCACATATGAGGCGAGGCTGGGGCATCCCGGTTGTGATCCGCAGGCGGTAAAGGAGCCAGATGCGGAGGGTCCTCGGCCAGGACCCGGTGGAAGCGGCCCAGGGAACAGGCGGCTTCGGCGCCGGCCTTGACCGAACGTCTCTCGGGCGGCCGCCCGGGCAGAAAGGTCATCAAGCGCCACAGACCGTCTTCTTCAACCCACCAATCACCGTTTCTTGTCCGGACAACTCGCGGAACAGGCACCCCCTTGGCTGCCAGTCGGGCTGTCACAGCGACCATGTTCTGAACAACCGCTCCGTCCTTCCCGAAAACAGGGTGCAGCCGCTGAAGCACAAAGGCCTCCCTCGGTGTTCGAACCAGGAAGGTCAGGTTGACCCTGCCTTGAGGCAGGTGTTTGATATCAATAAGAGAATCCAGCCCATAGGCGGTTTGAGCCACCTTCCGGGCGATTTCTTCCATGTTCATCGTGATCATCGTCGGTGAACCTCAAAAACAACTGAGTCGTCTGCCGAACCTGCTTTCTGATTAATATAGTCATTAGGAATCAATGCCGTCAATAAAAACCGCCTTTCTCGTCAAATGGAATTTTTTTTTGATTTTGAAAAAAATATGGTAATAAAGTGGAGTGGAAAAAGGTTCTGCAATGATCTGGCAGTGCTTTGAAATTACTTAAAGTATTCGAGGGAAACATGAGCAAGGTGCGAGATGTGGACGTGATGGCCCTGGAAATAGGGGGCAAAATAAAAAACTTACGGCTGGAAAAGAATTACACCCTTCAGGACCTGACCGATAAAACCGGTCTGTCCAAGCCTCTTATCTCCCAGATTGAAAACAATCGGGTCGTGCCTCCGGTGGCTACCCTGTTGAAGCTCGCCCGGGCACTCGATGTGGGTCTGGGCTACTTTTTCCAGGACAAAGAGACTAAAGACAGAGTTGTTTTAACCAGGAAATCCGAGCGCAAGACCGTATCCCGCCAGCATCACTACAAGAAGGACGAGGTTGGTTATACTTACTCCTCGCTGGAAGTAAAGAAGGCCCGCAAGCACATGGAGCCCTTCTGGGTGATGTTTGAGGTCACGGAAACCAAGGACATGCGGTTCTTCTCCCACGACGGTGAGGAGTTCGTTTATCTCTTTTCCGGCCGGTTGGAGTTTCGAACCAAGGACCAGGTGCTGGTGCTTGAGCCTGGAGACGCGCTTTACTTTGAATCCGACATCTCTCACGCCTTCCGCGCCCTGAGCCAGGAGCCGGCCCAGGCCCTGATCGTGGTTTATCACCAGGACTAGCCTGGATAATAATATGTTCCGAAGAACCGCAAATGACTTATTTGTTGACTTCAGAGTTGCTGAAGAAAAAGCATCGTGAAATATCGCCTTTATATCGGATGTTCCGTAAGAAGGCCATAAGGCTGTCAGGTTGTAAGTATTTGTAAATAGAGCTATTTTCTTTTCGATTGAAGTTTTCGTTTAGTGTCTACCTTTCCTTTTCTCCTGGG
>JAFDHD010000201.1 GCA_019308995.1 Deltaproteobacteria bacterium
TCCAGCAGTTCATAGACATTCTTCTCGGCGGCATTGAGACACCCCAGGTCCAGGTACCACTCGAGTAGTTTGGCATACTGCAAACGTCCCGTTATCTCCTTGAAACTCAGGAATAACGCCTTGGCGCCATCCTGGGGATAGGCACAGAACTCGTTGCCCAGAGACCCCCGGTGCGCCAGCGCCCGATTGACCTCAAACATGCCGGCGCGTGTAAAGGTCTGCTTGCCTCGCATGCGATGGGCCAGGGCGATGACTTGATCCCAGTTGCGCTGTTGGGCATAGTAGTGCAGCGCCCGTTCGTTATGGATATGCGTGCGCGAAAACAGCAGGCCCAGGACCGCCGTCGCCGTCACCAGGAGCAGACGCAGGGCGATCCACAGACGCCGATCGTAGGCGTGTCCTCGACGGAGACGCTTGGGCTGCTCGGTTGGCTGGGCCTTTTGTTTCCGGCGGCCCATCCGCATTTTGGCTGCCACCTTGATCGCGACGCCGGCCAGGGAGGCCAGGAGCATCAGGCCGGGCACGAAGGCGTACAGGACGGCCGGTAGCAGGCTGAATGGGGCCAGGAATTGGAGACCGCTGCTTGGGTCCCAGGGAGTGCCGGTCGTGAAGGCGGCCTGAAGTTCAAGATCAAAGACCAGGTGACCCAGAACAAAGGCCCCGCCAAACGCCAGGGCGATCGATAGGATCGCGCCGATGAGCTTTCGATGCCGCAAGGCTTCGCTCAGGCAGACAATCCAGGCCAAGACAAAGGCCGAGGCGCCGGCCCAATAATAGACGATGGCAAAGAAGAGCAGGAACAATCCCGCTCTCGCCGACAAGGTCCTCGCGCCAAGCGAACCATAAAGGATCGCGGTCCAAACCGATAGATTTAGGGCCAGAAGAATCGGCAGGGGGTTTTCATAATGATTGTAAACCATCAAGGCGAGTATCACGGGGATCCAGGCCAGATCTCTGAACTTCGCGGCCTGTATGGATCGCAGCAGGCGTTGGATGCCCAGGAGCAGCACGGCCAATACCGTCACGATTACCAGGGCCCCCACCCAGGCATGGCTATAACTCTGCGCCAGCAGGGCGGCCAGGGCACTCAATATGCCCCCCGGCGTACTTAGGGCCGTGCGGAAAAACGAGGCCTCCAGAGAGAAGACCGGATAGGGCGTGAATACACCAAATCCATAGTAGAGCAGGTGGGGTTCAATCCCTTTCCAGACGTAGACGAACAGTCCCAGAAACAGAATGGCCTGTAGCCCGGGCTCCAGCCCGTAACGGGGCCATCTGCGTTTATCGGCCATGCTATGTCGTTTTTCTGTCGCAGACACCGTAAGTTCTCCCCTAAGTCCCTTACTCATCATGCATTAGGCCGGCCAAGGCCGCCAAACCGAATCAGTGTATCATACTACATGCCTTCGGAGCAATCCAAATGGCGGCTCGGATCCTTCGCAAAATCCCGCAAACGGCTTCGCCGAGCCCTCCGATTGCCTCTCGGCAGGGCCGGCGGCGTTAGGGCCGCAACCGGCCCCACTTCGCCGGCGGAAATTGGGTTCGAATTGGCTTTGTTTTGTGGCATAACCTTCGTTTTTGAGTCAGAAACAGCGAAATTGGCTTCGTTTGGCGCGAATGATGACACCGCGACCGCTGGAACCCTGACCCCGGTCGGGATTTCCTGGTTCACTGATAGGTCTTTGATGCGTGGCATCATGTGCCTTGCGAAGCACAGGGGTGTCCAGGTTGGCGGTTGGCGGTTGGCGATTGGCCATCGACAGGCTCCACATCTCTGAATTGTATTGCATAAATAGAGTATAAACGCATGTGTTCGGCGTCAACAAAAATCCCCCTCGCTCCCGCCCTCTGACGCTTCTACGCTCTTACGCTTCCGCGCTCCCGCGCAAAACGCCCTTGATCCTGTCGCGACCTTCCGCTATCCTGGAGGCCTAACGTGCTTGGGGAAGCCATGACAGGAGAGGCTTCGACAATCCAGAGGGCAGCCCCAACGCCTCGCTCGGAGGCGTCCGGTCTCGGTCTCAGCGTCGATATCGACCGTTTCGCCCTGGATCGACACGTAGGGTGGGTCCTTGACCCACGCGGTTCGTCTTCGGCAGGATGGGCAGGTTTCCTGCCCATGCGGTCTCGCCAAGACGCGGTGCGGGCCTCGGGGACGATTCGATCTGCGTTACATCGACAGCATGGGCAACAAGTTGCCCATCCTACAGACTGTCGTCACTGTTGGTCTCATCTACGCAGGAAAGAAGGCAGTGGGGGCGTTGCTGGTGTGGTCAGGTGTCGGGGTCGTACCGGGCGCGGCTTTGCTTGTTTTCTAAGCGTCGTATTTCTGTGAGGATTTTTACATGGCATCACCAGTGCATATGAGACAGAGGGCGAAAGCTGAGTGGAGATGTGTGTCTCTGACGCTTGTCGGCAGGGATCTCAATCCGGACAACGTGAGCAATACGCTAAGAATTAGGCCTGATGACTCTGCGCGAAGAGGAGAGTCTTTCGGAGCAAAGAGAAAAACCAAGTTCGGACTCTGGTCACTGGACGGACGGCCATCAAGTGGACGTATTCATACGCAGATGAAGAACTTGCTCCAGAGAATTGAGCCCGCTGGCAAGGAACTGCGCCGGATGATAGACGCCGGCGACGTAGATCAAGCCTATATGAGAATCTCATTTCAACCGTCCAGTGGCATTGCGGTTGCCGAGCGGGTTCTTCCTGCGGAACTTGTCGCGGGTGTTACATCATTGGGGATCGATATAGTGATATCAGTCAATATGCCACAATACTTCGAAGCTCTCTGAGGGATGATGGCGTTCAAGTTTACGAACAAACAGGGACGGACCCAATCCTGTTCGGCACGGGAGTTGCTCTTGTCAGTAGATCCCATCTATCGGGTATAGAGGTAAGGGGTGCGCGGGCCGGAGTTGACGATGGTTCGGGCGGAGC
>JAFDHD010000202.1 GCA_019308995.1 Deltaproteobacteria bacterium
CCTCGCATGCCACCGTGCACGTCAATCTCGATCCATCACAGGGCATGCATGGGTCTGGCGTATGCATCATTCCTCTAGACCTGCCCGGAATCTCAAAAGGCAAACCCTTAGATAAGATCGGACAGCGCCCCTTGAACCAGGGCGAGATATTTTTTGAGGAGGTAAAGATTCCGAAGAAGTATATGATCGTTCCTGATCCAGCGGCCTCCCGGCCTCTGCTGCAAGCGATCTTCACCGCCGCCAACACGGGCATGGGCCTTCTTTTTTGCGGGCTGGCCAAGGCCGCCTTTGACGAGGCGCTTAAGTATTCCAAAGAGCGCGTTCAGGGTGGTGTGCCCATCTTCGAGCATCAGAACATTAAACTGAAGCTCATGGACATGTTCAATATGGTCGAAGCCGCACGGTCATTGGCCCGCAGAACTTTGGCTTACAACGCTGCCAATCCGCCTGGATCAACCCCGCACGCCATGGCGACCAAGATACGATCCACCGAGGCCGCGTTTTTAGTCGCCAGTGAGGCCATTCAGATTTTCGGCGGAAATGGCCTGAGCAGGGAATATCCTATTGAAAAAATATTCAGGGACGCCAAGGCCTCCATGATCGAAGACGGCGAAAACAGCGCCCTGGCCTTGACCGGCGCGGCCTTTCTCTAAATCGCATAACATAAATCTTTGGTGCGCCTGGCAGGATTCGAGCCGGTGCATAACGGTTTTCTTATTTTTCCTTCTTCAATTTAGCTAACGCCCTATCAACAGGGGATAAACTACGCTTTCCCTGTGCCAATTCTTCAGGAGTCATGACCGTGCCCGCACCTGACATAATAACAAAATTTGATAACGCGGCCTGTACCGCGAGGCGAAATCCCATGGCGTCCTGGGCCTGGTTTATCGAGAGTTTGGTTAACCTCGTTAAAAAAGGCTCCGACTCCGCGATACATTCTGCCAACTCCATTGTTTCGGCCTCCAGCTTTTCCCGCGGCACGGCTCGGTTGATAAATCCGAGTTCAAGCGCCTCCTGCGCATCTATGAACCGGCTTTGGAACAGAATCTCCCTCGCTTTTCTTATTCCGATATCCCACGGGACACTGAAATACTCAACAAAGCCGGGAAGGAACTTGGTATCATCGGCCGCAATGACAATATCCATTGATGAGGCAATCATCCAACCCCCGAAGATACAATAACCATGAACCATCGCGATCGTTGGCTTGGGGAGGTCGCGCCACCGTAATCCATACTCAAGATAAATCCTTTCAAATCGGATATAAACACCGGAAATACCCTCAGGATAGTCGCGCCGGGCCCGATCCTCTTGCTCATCAGGTGTTCCCAAGTCATGGCCGGAACTGAAATGATCTCCTTCCCCGGACAGGATAATAACTCGAACATCCTTATCGTCCACGGCCGATTGAAACGCATCATCCATTTCATCAAGCATGAGTTCGGTTTGTGCATTAAAGTATTGGGGACGATCTAGTTTCACACGGGCGATCATGTCCTGCTTTTCATAGAGAATATGCCTGTATTTCGACATAGTTACTGTGCCCTCCTTTTTTAAGTCATGAAGTAATATTAGTGAACTATCATAACATAGAAATAAATAACCTTCTCCCTTTATATTGGTCTATCGGAGGGGGGGAGGGTAAAATAGCGACAAATGGGAAAAAGGCGTAACGTAAAGAAAAAATTAGATAAAGTGTAATTTGTAGGGTGATGAAAAAGGTGACTTATTGCACTAATATGAGACTTTTGTGAAACGAAAACGGTGATAATTTGATTTAATCACAAACTAATATGTGAGAGAGGTTATTGCTTACTTATCGTAATCTTGACTTCTAGGGCATGGTAAAAATTTATGATTACCAAGAGAATACTGCAAAACGAGGGAACTACATATAAATAGCAGTAGCCTGAACATCGGCATAACGGCGCTCTTCAGCCGCTGCGGTTAGCTGTCGGCTGCAAGAGCATGGTTAGCCAACCGGCCGATGAATTCGTATACTATGGCTGCTAAACGCAGTCCTGGCAATTCATCAAGACGCTCAACCGGGGCTTCAGTGACTATGCTTAATCGTAACTTGCACGGGTCACTTCATCACTCATGGTCGGCGCGACAAGCGGCTTCCATGTGGAGTTCTCCCATGTCCCAAGATAAGTATGCATATCAAGATACTTTTTCGGTATAGGGTGCGTGCCTACAACGACCTTGACCTCATAGCGTTTTTCAAGAAAGGCTTTGAATGTATTGATATAAGGACAAGGGGGATAACCAACCACCAGGCCTGTAGCTAAATGAATAACCTCTGCCCCATTCTTCACCATCTCTTCGCCCGCATATTCTATGTTGCCACCAGGACAACCATCGCACGTTGTATAACCAACCAACTCAATTTCGGTGTCCGTGTATATGCTGAAAGCCCCTTCCTTGTTCCTCATGGCTCGGAAACACTTCCCGCCCGCACAGCGGCGGTAGCGATCGCAGATAACTATTCCAATCTTTGTCTTTGAATTCACTTCAACTCCTTTCAATTCTTAATTGGTCAATTTTCACATCATCCGACCGGGTCATAGGGTTGGCTAACATTGTTTAATTTGTAGGTTGGGTAGAGCGGAGCGAAACCCAACATTTCTTTGGTGAGTTATTGTAAGTAGTCGTCCCTGAAAAAGTCTATTTTGGCAGTCATTACGCCCATATTAATGCTCGACGCCGGTTTTGAGTCATATAAGAAACGAAAAAATTCTGATACACACGGAATATGGCGGCCAAAAAATCGGGCCAAAAGAAAGCCCTGACGAGCTTTCTCAGGTTATAGCCACAAGCACAC
>JAFDHD010000203.1 GCA_019308995.1 Deltaproteobacteria bacterium
GTTCTGGGCCTGAAAGGCATTCGTTATATGCTCGACGCCAGCCAGGGACTGCCGCTGGATTTCTTTTTCACGGCCCCTTCCTGTGTGCCCGCGACGCGCCTCGAAACGGCCGGGGCCGAACTAACGGCTCAGGATTTACGAGCGCTCCTCGATGAGCCCAGGGTATTGGGGTTGGCCGAGATGATGAACTTTCCCGGAGTGATTATTGGCCGGCCTTCTGTTTTGGACAAGCTTGAACTGTTTGCGGCGCGGCCCAGGGACGGGCACGCCCCAGGGCTTTCCGGGCCTGATCTCAACGCCTACCTCACGGCCGGTATCGGGTCTGACCATGAGTGTTCCACCTTGACTGAGGCAACGGAAAAGCTCGCCCGGGGCATGCGTATCTTCATTCGCGAGGGTAGCACGGCCAGGAATCTTTCCGATCTTCTGCCATTGGTCAAGAGCGATAATATGCGCCGGGTCAGTTTTTGCACTGACGACCGCCTTGCCGATGACCTTATCGAGGCGGGCCACCTGGACCATGTCCTCCGGAAAGCAGTTGCCCACGGTCTTGCTCCAATCAAGGCCTTGACCATGGCCACGCTCAATGCGGCTGAGGCCTTTAGGTTGAGTGATCGCGGGGCCCTGGCGCCCGGGTTTCGGGCCGATATCCTGATTTTTAACTCCTTGAAATCTTTTGAACTTGACCGTGTCCTCAAAGATGGCTGTCTGGTTGCGCAAGAAGGTGAACTTAGAGCCACCCTGCCGCCTCCAGCAATGCCAGACTGGGCCAGTCCGATGAATATGGCGCCCCTGGATGAGGAGGCGCTTAAATTACGGGCCGCCGGGCCGCGTGTTCGGGTCATGGAACTGATCGAAGATCAGATCCTGACCGGCCATCTGGTGACCGAGACGCCGGTCCGGGATGGCTGTCTTGTCGCCGACCCGGACAGGGACTTGGCCCGGGTGGTCGTGGTCGAACGTCACCGGGCCACAGGCAATGTGGGCCAGGGCTTGGTCAAGGGTTTCGGTTTCAACAAGGGCGCCGTGGCCTCATCCGTGGCTCATGACGCCCATAACATCGTGGCCGCGGGTATGTCTGGCTCCGAGATTCTGGCAGCCATTGAGGCTGTGGAGCGGATGCGCGGCGGGCTGGCCGTGGTGATGGGCGAACAGGTCCTGGCCGAATTAAGCCTGCCTCTGGCCGGGCTGATGTCTTTGGCTCCGGCCCGGGAGGTGGCCGCGGCCGGAAAGAAGCTTAAGCGTGCGGCTTTAGAGACAGGCTGCCTGCTCAAGGATCCGTTTACAGTACTTTCTTTTTTGGCTCTGCCCGTCATCCCGAAACTCAAGCTCACCGACAGAGGTCTGGTGGACGTGGACTTATTTGATTTCATTGATCTTTTTGTTTCATAGGACCGGTAGGGCCTTGATGGCCGCGCCTGCCAGTAATCCTTTTTAAAAAGGTAATCCGCACCTTTTACAATACTCTTAAATTGACACCAGGCTCGGTCTCGGTTATGGTCCTGGTGCATGAAATTTTAAAGGCTAAGCAAACACAGAAAGGAGAGTTCTTGTCATGGCTATCATCAATTCTGTGCTTGGACCTCTTGATACGACCGACCTCGGCTTCACTCTGATGCACGAACACATCATGGTCGCCGCGGCCGGTGTGTATCAGGACTATCCCGAGCTTCTCGGCTCGAATCTCATGGACCTCGCGGTCGAGGGTCTGATAAAGGCCAAAGAGGGTGGAGTTGACACAGTTGTTGATCTCACGACCCTGGACCTGGGCCGGAACATAGAGTTACTGGCTGAAGCTTCGCGCTGTTCGGGTGTCAACATCATTGCCTGTGCCGGGTGGTGGCTGGACGTCCCGCGTTTTTTTGCCGGTGTTTCCGCCGATCAGATGGCCGGGATGTTTATTCGGGAGATTGAACAGGGTATCTCCGGGACCGATATAAAGGCCGGGCTTCTCAAGTCGGCCAGCGATATACTGGGCGTAACGCCGGACGCGGAAATCATGCTGCGCGGCGTGGCCCGGGCCCACCTCCGCACCGGCGTCCCGATCGCGCTGCATTCCTATTCACCGGGCCAGATCGGCCGGCAGCAGCTGGAGATCCTGAAAGAGGAGGGTGTAAACCTGAGCCGGGTCAAGCTGGACCATTCCAATGACACGACTGACGTGGAGTATCTGACCTGGCTTCTTGACCAGGGATGCTTTCTCGGACTGGACCGTTACCCGGGATGGAACGTCAGCCCGCTGGCCCGCACCAGGACCATGAAGGCGCTCCTGGACGCGGGGTACGCGGACCGGCTCTGTCCTTCTCATGACGGGAGCATCATCCGGATCATGGCGGCCAATCCTTTGATCTCGGAGGAGGAAAGGCTCAGGCGCAATCCTCATGGGTTTCTCTACATCAAAAAGGTGGTTTTCCCCCAGCTCCGCGACATGGGCGTTTCCGAGGAAGTGTTGAGAAGCCTGTGTGTGGACGGCCCGCGAAACTTCTTTGAAGGCGCTTGAGGTTTATTTCTGAGCAGTTATACCAAGTTGCATTCAAAGTTTATAAGCGCGTTCATACTAGTCTTGGCTTTATTGACATATGAAAGACCGGTTATAAATTTCAGGGCCTGTTTTCATTGCGAAGGATACTGAAAAAGTCATCAATGGTCATACCGGTTTATAGTTATCATAAAAATACGGGCGGGGATAAACCCCGCCCCTCAAGTTTGGCCTTTAACTAGATAATCTTTCCCTATTCAAATTATTTTTAGCGTCAACCCACATTTTTACTTGACAAATTTCAATTCTTCTCTTAACTAGTTAAATAACT
>JAFDHD010000204.1 GCA_019308995.1 Deltaproteobacteria bacterium
TCGCCCATGACGGTCAGGTCTATCTTCTCGCCGTGGTAACGATACTCCGAGACCTTGAGACCGTCGAGCAGCGTGTCAACCATAGTCCCCAGGCCGGAGGTGTTGAGCCCTGCTTCGGCTATGCGTTCCCGGTCAGGTATGACCCTGACTTCGGGGTTGCCCAGGTCCAGAGCCGGGATAGGGCGCATCTGGCTGGTGGGTAAAATTTTTTGGAGTTGGGTGTAGATGCGGCGGCCCAGGGCCAGGACGCGGTCGAGGTCCGGTCCGGTGATTTCTATATTAATAGAGCGTCCGGCGCCGATGCCGCGGGCGAAAAGGCTGGGCTGCCGCACGATGGAGATGACCCCGGGTAGCTTGTTTATGGCCCGGCGGATAACCGGAATAAGCTCCTTGATACGCGGGGCGTCCTCAGGGAAGGGACTGATGCCCATATAGGCCGTCTGGCCGAAAGCAAAGAAAAACATGTTGTTGATGGGCGGGGCGTCCAGCCTGGCCGCCTCCGGTGAACCGGGTAGAACCGACCAGTACGGGGAGAGGTCTCGCTTGATGCTCCGGGCCATCTTCTCGAACTGCCTCAGGTTGTACCCCGGGGGCGGGATCATGAGGGCGGAGATGGAATCCCGGTTGCCTTCAGGCAGATATTCAGCCTTCGGGGCCAGGAAGGCGGCCATGCCCAGGGCGGCGGAGGTTAAAAAGATAATAATCAAGACCTGAGCCCAGATTCGGCCACTGATCCAATAGGTAATGCGGGGGACGAAAGTGACAACGGCCCGTGCCGGCCAGGCCAGCGCGGATGGTTTTGCCTTTTGGGTTGAAGGCATGTCTTCATTATTTTGAAGAGTCTGCCTTTTCTTTCTGAGCCGCAGCACCCCTAAGATCCTGGAAGCGAAAGTGGGGATGACGGTTATGGAAACGATGAGCGAGAGAAAGACGGCGCTGGAAATAGCGATAGCGATATCCCGAAAGAGCTGACCAGCCTCCTCCTGAATATAGACCATCGGCGCAAACACGGCGATGGTCGTCAGGGCGCTGGCCAGGATGGCCCCCCAGACTTCCTGCGTTCCTTTCAAGGCCGCCTCCCTGAGGGGCTCACCCTCCTCGCGGTGGCGAAAGATGTTCTCCAGGACCACAATGGCCGCATCCACGACAATGCCTACGGCAAAGGCCATGCCAGCCAGGCTGATGACGTTGATGTTCCGGCCGAAGACCGTCATGAGGAAGAAGGCGCCGATGACGCTGATGGGAATGCTCATGGCAATAATCAGGGTGCTGGTGAGGCTGCGCAGAAAAAGCAGCAGAACCACCACGGCCAAACTGCCGCCCAGAAAGAGGTTGTTGCGGACCAACCTAATGGCCGATTTGATGTAGGTCGTCTCATCGTATGACTGAACGATCTCAAGCTTCCGCTCGGCGAGAATACCTCGATTCAGTGCGGTGATGGCCTTTTTGAGACCGGCCATGACGGTCAGGGCATTGGCGCCGGTGGCCCGCACCGCGTTCATGACAACGGTTTCGCTGCCTTTGCCTCGTGTGGTGTAGTAAGTGGGTTTCTTGAAGGCAAGCTGCACCCGGGCCACGTCCCGGACGTAGATGGGATCGCCGCTTATGTTTTTGATGATGACCCGTTCAATATCCTCCGGGCTCTGATACTCCCCCACAGTGCGAACGATATACCGCCGTTTGCCTTCGTCGAAATTACCAGCGCTGGTATTCTTGTTGCCCGCGGCCACGGCGCGAATGACCTCCTGAATCGTGACCCAGCGGGCGGCCAGTTTCTGGGGATCCACGATGACCTGCATCTCCCGCTCCGTGCCGCCGTAAACATTAACCGCGGCCACGCCGGAGACGCGTTCGAGTCTGGGTTTGACATAATCTTCGATGAAATCCCGATCCCTGGTCACCGGCTCGACCCGGCCTGGCAGCGCCCGGATAATGTTCCAGGTCATGGCGGTCCGATGTTCGCCAGCCGGGATGAGAATAGGCCTTTGGGCCTCGTCCGGGTATCGAGGCACCTGCTGCAGGCGGTTGGAAACCTTGAGCAGGGCCGCATCCACATCGGTGCCAATCTGAAACTCGAGGGTGACGGTCCCCCGCCCGTCGCGGGACTGGGAAGTCATCCTGGATAGGCCTTCAACGCTTTTGAGCTTTTCCTCCTGCTCCTCGACGATCTCGCGCTCGACCTCAACCGGGCTGCCTCCGGGCCAGTAAGTTCGAATGCTAATGGTGGGTTTTTCCACGTCCGGGGTGAGCTGAACCGGAATGCGCATCAGGCCGATGAAGCCGAAAAGCACAAGTAGAAGCACACCGACGATCACGGTCACCGGGTTGCGTATGGAGAAGTCGGTTAGTTTCATTAAGGCGTTTTTAGTCCTGGGAAGTCTGAGGCGAAACGATGGTGACCTTCTGGCCGGGCCAGAGGCGTTCGTTGCCTTGGACCACGACCATCTGGCCCGGTTTGATCTGGCCGAAGATTTCGATCAGCTGCCCGTGAGCTTCACCGGTGCGGACCGGCACGGGGAAGACGGCCTTTCCGCGGATAACAAAGACGGTGGCCTTACCTTTATTCAGGACCAGGGCGTCTTTGGGGATCAGGCGTGCTTGACGCGGCGAGCCGCTCAGAGAGACCCGGGCCAGGAGTCCGGCCTTTATTCTGCCATCGGAGTTTGGCAGAGAAACCTCCAACGGCAGGTTGCGGGATTTCTCTGCGGCAGCCGGAATGATAACCGAGACCTGGCCCTTAAAGACATCCCCCTTGAAGGCGTCAAAGGTGACCCGGGCTAAAGACCCGACCTTGATT
>JAFDHD010000205.1 GCA_019308995.1 Deltaproteobacteria bacterium
GTACTGTTGGAAGACCGAAGCCAGGACATCGTCACGCTCGTCCCAGGCGAAGTCCACGTCAATATCGGGCGGATCGGCCCGGTCGGGGTTGAGGAACCGCTCGAAAAAGAGGTTGTGCTTTAAGGGGCAGACATTGGTGATGCCAAGGCAAAAGGCCACGAGCGAGGCCGCGCCTGAGCCTCGCCCGCAGATACGCGGACTGCGCTTGATGATGTCCTGTACGGCCAGGAAGTAGGATGAAAAATTTTTTTTCTCGATCAGCTTAAGCTCATGCTCCAGACGCTCGACCACCGCCTCGGGCAGGTCATGGCCATAACGGCGGTCAGCTCCTTCATAGGCCGCCTCACGGAGCACGGCCGCCGCATCCCGCCCCGCCGGGTCTTGCCAGGGAGGGAGCACGGCCTCCTGGTCAGGCCCGGAAAAAGTAAGGCGTTCGGCGATGGCGTGGGAAGCGGCCAGGGTTTCAGGCCAGATCTCGAATCGCCGCTCATACTCCTGGGAAGAGGCCAGCCAGGCATCCTTTGGAGCCACGTCAGAGGGTTTCAGGCGTGAGAGGGAGGTGTTGAGGTCAATGGCCCTGAGGACACGGTGAAGCTCGTAGTCTTTCGGGTCCAGGAAGAAGCTCCCCGGCGTCGCCGCCGCGGGCAGCCCGAGCCGCCTCGCCTTTTGAAGGGCCTTTTCCGCGGCGCTGCCTGGCCGGCGCGGCAGGGCGGCGGCAACGGTCACACCGGCTTCGTGCCAGGCGCACATGAGGCTGGCGTTGCTTGTAAGAACCACCAGCCCGGAAGCATAGGCCATGACGGCTTTTTCCAAATTGAAAGAAGAGTCCTGATGCCGATGGCTCAGTAAGCGGCAAAGGTTTTTGTACCCGCGGGCGTTCTCCACCAGACAGACAGCCCGCTGGTTGTCATTTGGGTCCGTTACCTCCGCCCCCACAATAGGCGTGATCCCCTCCCGGGCGCAGACCTTGAGAAAAGGCCACAGACCGTAAAGGTTGTCGGTGTCGGTCAGGGCCATCCGGCTGAAGCCCCGCGCCCGGACGGCCTGGCAGAGTTTTTCGATGGGAGTCGTACCCCACATCAGAGAGAAATGGGAACGAACAATCAAAGGGATCATGACTGAGAGTCTTTTATTTTTTCAAAAAGGGTTTCCCCAGATATAGATGCAACTAGGCCCCGGCCCATACGAATCGTGGAAGGACCGAAGCGGCTGCGAATCTGGTCCAGGGCGGTGGTGAGACCGTCGCTGGCCCGGATTTCCTGTTCGTCCAGAGAAAACAGCTCCTGTTGAGCCGGGGGATAGGTGAGACGGTCGCAGGCCAGCCGCAGGTGTCTTAAGCGCACTCGTCGTTTTAAGGCAAATTCAAGCGCTGTTCTGGCTAAGGCAAACAGCTTGAAGTCATTGGCCGTGCCCGTTCTGGAGGACTTTTGCCGGGTAATGCGCACGCCGTCGCTGTAATCGAGCCAAACCCCGATCCGGCGGGCGACCCGCCCCTGCTCGCGCAACCGGCGTCCAACCTGTTCCACAAGGCGGTAAAGGGCTGCTTCGATCAAGATCACGTCATTGGTGTCGTCTCCGAAGACGTGATCTGCGGTCAGTCTCAAAGGTCTTTGCCTCGCCGAAAGCACGGGCGAAAAATCAATGCCTCGGACCGCCTGGTAAACCTTGCGGCTCCGGTTTCCAAAGACCGTCTCCAGTTGCTCAAGCGTCCAGCGTGCCACCTGGCCCACCTGAGAAATGTGAAATTCCCGAAGGCGCAGCAGGTCTTCACGCTCAAGGCCGGGCAGCAGGTAAACCGCCAAAGGCTGGAGAAACTCACCCTCTTCGCCCGCCTCGACGATGTATTCTCCCGTGGGTTTAACCACCCGCGTCGCCACCTTGGCCACGAGCTTATTCGGGGCCACCGACCAGATCGGGTCAAGTCCGAGGTCAAACTTCACCGCCTTGCGAATACGCCAGGCTACATCGGGCGGCGGCCCGAAAAGCTTGCCCGTGCCCGTCAGGTCCACAAATAGATGCCCGTTTCCTTCCTCCGCCTCGACCAGCGGAGAATAAGGCAGAGTGTGCTTAAGAAAGACCTTCATGGCCCGTTCGTAACGGTCAGGATGAGGCGGCAAAACCTCGGCCTCATGGCAGAACCGCCGCGCCCGTCTCAAGGCCATCCCCTTGCGCACTCCGGCCTGGTACGCCTCCTCGCTCATGTCATACACCGCGGCCCGCGAAGCCCCCTGGGGGGCGATGATTAACGGACGAGCCCGCAATCGAACGTCTAGCACACGCTCCACCGCCACGGCAAAGTCCGCCACGTTGAGGTGGATGATTGACCGATCTTTATGCTCTAACCAGGATAAGCCCATATTCAAGCAGCAGGCGGGCCAGCACGAAAGCGTTTCGCGGCGCTTGAGCCCGAACATGATTGTTGAAGACAGTGACCCCTTCGCGCGCCTCACCGGCCATCTTCATGATTTTTTCTTCCACCCACTCCCTCAACTCGTCTTCAGTATAATCGTAATTGAACTGGAGCTGTTTTTTGCCTTTGCCCCAGCCCGCGGCGTTGCGCCCGTGGAACCGGACATAGAAAAGGTCTGGGTTGGTCACCACGTCCAGGGCCGGGAAAAGACCCGGAAGATTCGGTTCGTCCACCGACACGAGAGTGGCCCCCCGCCTCTCAAGCTCGGCAAAAACCCGGTCCGTGGCCCAGGAGCCGTGGCGAAACTCCACGGCCAGCGGCAGGCCTTCCAGTTCATCCAGGAGGGCGGCAAGGTAGGAGCGGTTCTTCAGAGAACGGTCGAAACCGGGAGGCAGCTGCACCAGAACCGCGGCCAACTGCCTCGCCTGGACAAGCGGCGCAATGCCGTCCCGAAAGGTAGCCGCCTGATCGCGCCAGAGGTCAGGTTCGATTTCATGGGTCAGGCTGCGGGTCAGCTTTGCGGCGAACAGGAATTGAGGCGGCGCCTGCCCGCGCTGTCGCTCAATCGCCTCCGCCCTGGGCATCTGGTACCAGGTGTAGTTCAATTCGGTAATGGGAAACTTTTGCACATAGAGGGACAGCATTTGGCCCGACTTTGTGCCTGGGGGATAGAACCCGGCCTCCACCCATTCCGTGTAGGAATAGCCGCACGTGCCGACCCAGAGGCGGCAGGAGCCTGCCGATTCAGAACGCCCCTCGCCTTCCATTTTTGTTTGTCTCATCACCGAGACTCCTTCCTCCTAAACCGAGGCAGCCGGATTGATGAAAAACACAGGCAGCTCTCATCAATACGGCCTGAGAGGCGGCTAAAGCCTGGCCACCTGCTCCGGCCCCCGCTCAATACCGATCATCTTCCCCTGGATCAGAACCTCCCCAAACTCGTAAAACTTCGACCGGTAGCGGCTGTTCTCCGGACGAAGTTCGATACGGTTATCCTTTAGAAAAAATCGCTTGACCGTCGCCTCTTCCCCGCCGATAAGGGCGACCACGATCTCGCCGTTGCGCGCGTACTGGCGCGGTTCGAAAATGGCCAGGTCGCCATCCAGGATTCCAGCGCCCACCATCGAATCGCCCTTGACCCGTAAGGCAAATAGATTCGAGGCATGGTAAAGGGCCGCATCCACCACCAGTGTGCCGTCCCATTCCTGCTGGGCATACATCGGCAGACCGGCGGTGCAGCGCCCGATGACGGGAATCTCCCGCCAGCGCTGCAAAGCCGCCACTTCGCGGGCACGGTTGAGCAGGTAAATGTTGCGGCTGTAACGGCCCTCGCGCTTGACGTAACCCTTCTCTTCCAGGGCCTTCAGATACTGGACTACCGCGGAGTGGCTGACGCCCAGGGCGGCGGCGGTCTGACGCAGGCTGGGCGCCTTTCCATGGTGCGTGATCTCGCCCCGCAGGTATTCGAGAAAAGCCCTTTGTTTTGGAGATAGTTCTGGCAGCATGGCCTCCTCCGTTTCGACTCTGATACTCTAAAGCATACCTCTTTATAATGTAAATGTCAATGTAAATATTAATGTGCATGTATTCTTTACATGAGACGAGAGTATACTAGTTGTTATTTCAACCACTTATCAATTTAATATCTGCTTGAAAAATTTAACATTAAGCGCTATTGATTTGTTTCTTGACGCCTTTTGCCTTTTTTGGTTAATTTTATTCTTGAGCCTGTTGGGGTGACCATGACGGTTTCCGCTGCGGTCTTGATTCTGGTGGTGTGGTCACCTTGTAGTATAATATTGCCCGGACAGGACGGACAAGCCTTTGATGAGCGTTTCTCACGACAAGTTAGCCAGCCATTTCATTGGTTCAGCCCTGGGCGAATTTATTGGAGACGCCATGGGTATGGCGGTCGAGGGCTGGCCGTCCGGGGCCATTCAGCGCGAGTTCGGCCTGCTGTCTGACCTGCAGCCCGGCCGCTTCCCCGCGGGCTGTTACACGGACGACACAGAGATGATGATTTCTATTTTGGAAGCCATTGTGGCTGAGGGGAAGTTCGACCCTGAGGCGGTCGCAGCCCGCTTCCTGGCCAATTTTCATCCGGAACGGGGCTATGGCGGCCGTATTTACGGAATTATGGATCGCCTGGCCGCCGGGGTGCCCTGGGACCAGGTCGGAACAGACTCCTTTGGAAAT
>JAFDHD010000206.1 GCA_019308995.1 Deltaproteobacteria bacterium
CTCGGAACGGGACAAAATCCTGTTCTAAGGCCAGATGCTTCCCCTTCGACTTCGCTCAGGGCTAAAGGCTTTTTTCGCTCAGCATGACAGCTTAAAAGTCAGTCAAGTTGAGAAATAATCAATAATCAATTTCAGAGTCAGGCCTTTCGCTGTGAGTCCTTCGACCCCTTGGATTTTACTCATGGCTGGCTTCGCTCCCAACTTCGCTAAAGCTTCGGAGGGCAAGCAGGATGAAGGGGATTAGGGGGTATTAGTTAATTGGCCCCGGTGAGATAACGCTATGCATCTCACGGGGTGAATCCCAATGAGATAAGCTTTCACTATCTCACGGGGTAAATTATGTCCCCTGTTGATTAACAAGTAGGCTAATCTCGGGGGTAAACTCCAGGGCAAGAAATGGTTTAAAATATCTTTCTGTATATATGACAATAGGGGAGCTTTTTGGTTTTGTCGTAATAATCCTGGTGATATTTCTCTGCGGGCCAGAACTTATCGGCCGGTGTTATCTGAGTCTTTACATCGTAACCCTTTTGATTAAGCATCCGGATTAGTTGTGTGGCGAGGCGTTTCTGCTCATCTTCAGAAAAGAAAATTGCAGAGCGATATTGCGTACCAATATCGGGCCCCTGGCGATTGAGTTGTGTAAAATCATGCGTCTCAAAAAACAGCTTGGCCAATTGCTCATAACTGATTATCGCCGGGTCATACAGGATCTTAACGGCCTCGGCGTGGCCTGTCTTGTCGGTACAAACCTGCTTATATGTGGGGTTGTCCACGTGGCCACCCGTGTATCCAACAGTTGTAGAGATTACGCCGGGGACCTTGTTGAAATAGTACTCTGTTCCCCAGAAACAGCCTGAGGCGAATATAGCTTTGGCGGTCTGTTGCTGCTTTTTGGCCGGTATAAAGTCCATCGAAGCAGAGTTCACACAATGGCGTGTGTTCTTAGGTGTCAATTTCTCGCCCAGAAAGACATGTCCGAGATGGCCCCCGCATTGATTGCAGATAATTTCTGTCCGCACACCATCAGCATCTCGCTGCCGTTTAACAGCACCTTCGATTTGCTCATCAAAGCTTGGCCAGCCACAGCCGGACTTAAATTTCGAAGACGATTCAAAAAGCTCCGCTCCACATCGCATACAGGTATAGATTCCCTTTTCATAATGGTCATCATATTTACCACTAAAAGGGCGTTCCGTACCCTTGTGAATAATAATCCGCTCTTGCTCGGGAGTGAGTTTCTTATACATTTTCCGCTCCTTGTAAAATCCAATCTCGTCCAGGAAAATCTCTACTGTCCTTTGCTTTAGTCCTGGGATGGCGATAATCCTGAAGAGTTCCCGAGTATTCATGGACCTGGTGTTCGGTAATAACCGGAATATACGAAATGGCAACCGGAATTCCTGCCATTGGCTTTTCAGCTCGAAAGGAGCCTGATAAAGCTGCGCTCCGACTTGTTTGCTCTCTATCCACAAGCCGAGGGTGCATGGCCCACCGGTGCCTTTCGCCCTTAAGTAAATACCATCATGGCCTGTGATATTCAGGTCACGGGGATTATCCGGTGCGGCTTTAGTGGCAACAAGAATCAAGTTTTTCTTCGAGGGTACAATCTCCTTTATATTCAAGCAAGACCTGCCGTCGTTTTGCACAAACTGTTCTCTTCCAACTATACCGGAATCTTTCGTTTGTTCAGTTATCGAGGTCCAGATAAGGCTATGTTTATGACTTTCGGCCCTATTGAAATCATCGACGACCAAGCTGCTCAAGGAATTGGCTGTCTGTGCCCGAGCAGTGAATAGCCATCCACCGAATACTCCAGATGCAACAAGGCAAAAAAACATCAGACGCAATAACCAATTTCTGTGGGTACATTCCATTTCCGTCTTCATCGGTATATTCCTGATTTTGTGTCCTGACACATTTATTCTTTTATCATTTATTATACTCAAAATCGGCCCTACTGTCCACAAATATCACTATATGGCAAGTGGAATCTGAGCTGATACGGGCCTTAATTGGAACGGGGAAATTTTTGTCGCTTGTATCTCGTGGTGGTAAAAACTTAGAATTGAGAATGAAGAATTAAGAAGGTACAAGTGCAAAAGAGCACAAGGACAGAAGACGCTGTTAGAAAAAAAGGTGGGGCAAGCCCCACCATCGGGCTAAATATAACGGCACAGATTTACAGGTTTAATGGTGCATTCGCCGGAATCCGGGATGGTGACGTCTTTCAAATTGGCGGCGGGCATAGGGACGATGCCAGCGTTCATGCCTGACGGGCAGATGCCGCGGGCTTGTTACGATAACTTCGTGGCTCGCGTGCCCACGATAGTGTTCCCTGACAAAGGAGCAGCCGGTAAGGGAGATTGCCAGTATGGCAACTATGATGGTAACTATTAGCCGTTTCATTTTAATACTCCTTTCGTATCCGCTTTCACTATAGTATGTATATTTTTTTGACGCCTTTAATGGCCGCGTCTCTATATATAAAAGGCAGTAAAAGCGAAGGGAGTAACGAAATTTTCAGGTATGCAGCTTGTGTTGAAAAGCTGTTTACGGGTGGTTTTAGTGGATTAGAGAATTGGTGATTAGGTTATCAGGAAAGATTCTTAGTCATCTTGGCAAGCCGGGTCAGGCATAAG
>JAFDHD010000207.1 GCA_019308995.1 Deltaproteobacteria bacterium
GTCAATAGCCCGTACCGGATTGGTGGGAGATACATAATCTTCCACGCTAGGAGGTAAAAGGAAGCCTTGCTCTCGTGGAGTTCCGCTCTTATAATGACGATCAGGCATTTTTTTGATTTAACCTTGGATAGTGAATTTACTCGATTGGGTTGAAACACTATAGCATTAATTGGAATTCTTTCACAGCCCCAGAGCCTGGGAACGAGTTGAATGTATCTCCCTGCAGCAGGCTACAGAGTATCAAAGCTGATCTGATCTTATCCCCTCACCTTCTCCCTTTCCCCAAGGAGAGGAAAATAAGGACTTGACCCTGTAGCAAGTACAGGGAATTATCAAGTTAAAAGGAAAATATTTCTGGCGATCGCTCTGAACCATCTCTTTCAATTTACTACTGAACATATTGAGCCGAAGCCGAACCGGAATTCCCTTGACAAGACCGGTCACGCCTTCTAATTTTCTTAAGATATCAGGATTTATAGCCGCTTATGACCGAACAGGTGACATGCAGAACCATTGTAAGCTAGAACAGAAACGGTCGGGACAATCTTATGTCCTGCTCCCTAGAAAAATATAAAGGAGGCATTAAGCCATGGATATGAAATCAGGAATCGCAGAACTTGAAAGACGCAAGAAAGTAGGTCTCCAAGGGGGAGGCAAAGAGAGAATCGAAAGACAGCATCAAAAGGGTCATCTAACCGCCAGGGAAAGACTGGACAAGCTCCTCGATCCGGGAACCTTCTGGGAGACGGGCCTTCTGGAGCAATATGAGATGCGGGAAGACAAAGACAAAGAGTGGCCGACGGCCATGATCAGCGGCTTTGGCAAAATAAATGGCCAGACGGTCGTGGTACACGCTGATGACCGCACCATCCTCGCCGGGACCGATGAAGCCAAACCTTCAGGGCATCATCGGCCCAGAGGTATGTCCCCCCTCACACCCCCGGAAGTCAGGACATACCCGGTCATCGGTCTTGGTGACGGCGGCGGGGCCCGGATACAGAATATCATGGGCTCTTACAGCCTGCTGTCACTGACCTATCCCATCACCAGAATCATGAGTCCTCGAAGGGCCCCTCACGTCGCCACGATTATGGGTTACTGCTTTGGCGCTCCGACCTGGGAAGCAGCCACGGCTGATTTCGTGGTCATGGTCAAGGAAAAAACCTGTATGGCCGTTTCTTCGCCAAGGGTGCTGGAAATTGCCCTCACTGAAAATCCCACTCCGGAGGAGCTTGGCGGCTGGAAGTTGCACGCTGAGGTGACGGGCCAGGTTGACGCCTTTGCCCAGGATGATGAGGGATGCCTTCAGATTGTCAGGGAGTTTATCGGTTACATGCCTTCCAACTGTGATCAGGAACCGCTGGTGGCGGCCACAGACGATCCGCCGGATAGAAGGCTGGACGAGGTACTGAATATCCTGCCCGACAAGACCAACCGGGTCTATGACATGCGCAAGATCATCGCGGTCATCGCGGATGACCGGAAGTATCTGGAACTCAAGCCCTATTTTGGCAAGGCCCTCATCACCTGCCTGGCCCGAATGAACGGCCGTACCGTGGGCATCCTCGCCAGCCAGACCATGTACAATGCGGGCGCGACCGGGCCGGACGAGTGCGATAAGGCCACCAGCTTCATCGTCCTTTGCGACACCTATAATATCCCACTTATCTTTATCTCCGACACCCCGGGTAACCTGGTGGGCAAGTATGCCGAGAGTCGAAAAATACCGCTTAAAATCATGCGGTGGATGGAAGCCCTGGCCCTGGCCACCGTGCCCAAGATAGCCATCATCGTGCGCAAGGCCTATGGCATGGCCATTTCCCATATGTGCGGCACCAACTGCGGCCCTGATTTTATCGTGGCCTGGCCCACGGCCGACATAAGCTTCATGTCGCCCGAAGCGGCCGCCAACGTGGTCTTTCTTCGGCACATTGAGGCGGCGGAAGACCCGGAGGCAGAGAGGGAGAGGCTCATCAGGCAGATGGAATACGAAAGCGCCCCCTGGAACGCGGCGGCCAGAGGCGTGCTCGACGATGTCATTGATCCGAGAGAGACGCGGAAATATATCATTGACTGCCTGGAGATCATCCGCGGCGCTCGGGGCGATTTCATCAGCAAAAAGCGCCTTCAGTCATGGCCCACTGGTTTTTAACCCGGTTCATTGATTGACCGTTCAGGAATAAGAAAAATTTAAAAAGAAAACACACTTTTAAAACAACTTAAGAGGGTTGGTTCCCAAAGCAGCTTGAGGAAAAATCAATCCAGGCCATAGGATGCGCGGTTGAAGTCATGATGAAAGATATCAGTGATTCGCCTTGAAGCGCCAAGAATCCACGTTGCCGTCAAAATCTTGGCTCGCAAACTCCAGTAAAATTTAAACCTGCCCGGCCATATCAGCTCAAAAACACCCTTCTCAGCGCATGAAACCAGAAATATAGCTTGCCTCATCCGGTTTTGCCGTAATTTAAAGGAAGTTCACCTTTTCGGCCGAGGGGTTTTAATGCAATAACTTATTGATCTTAATCATGTTATTTTCTTCGAGCGATATTTTTTCTTGTGACTACACGGGCCTGAGATTTGGGCAGGACCGAAGGCAGCTTTACCTTTAGGGCGGATAGGAGTTTTGAA
>JAFDHD010000208.1 GCA_019308995.1 Deltaproteobacteria bacterium
CTAACATTTACATATAAGGCAATTTTGCCTGATATCCCGATATATCGGGATTGAACAAACAAACAGGCAAATTTGCTTACTTTCAATAATAAACTACCCCACCGCAGAGCAGCGGAGTATCAATCGGAATATCCAAAATCGCCCAAGGGGCGGGAAATTTATACGCCTATGGAGTATTTATACGCCTCAGGAGTATTTATGCGCCTAGGGCGCATCAAGCCTTTACCCGCCGTGTTTCCGGCGGGCTCGTCCGCCTTTGGCGGATTTAAGCCACACATTCTTTTAAAAATTACGAGTCAAGAGCAGATCTGCCCCCGTTTACCAATCCGGTTTGGTCGCCTGATGATCAGGCGAAAGTCCCTTCCGGGCGAGGGATGGGCATTGCTGGAGGCTTCTTTCTTGGTCGCATGCCAAAGAAGAAACGCACGATGTTGAAGCGCCTGACGAACAGTTCGTATAGAATCATGATCAAGGAGAAGGAGACACTGGCGATGATCAGGAGCTTGGTCAGGATGCCTATGTCCCAGCGTATAACATACCAGCCGATGCAAAGTATAATCGTCTGGTGGAACAAATAGAAGGGCAAAACCGCCTCGTTACCGTAGACCAGGAATTTATGGTTCGTGTTTAGGTGCCTGGCTCCAATGTTCAGAACAAATACAACCGCGCTCCAACACGTAATGCTCCATACGGTTTGAAAGAGTACGAATACCAATGAGAAGGGCTCTTTACCCGGGTATGGGTCATAGCCAAATGCCACTACTAAAAATCCTAGTCCGCACCAGCCAACGATCCATAGCGCCATGCAGATCCACCCATGTCTCCTAATGCTCATTATAAAGCGTTTATCAGCTGCCATCATGTAGCCTATTACAAAGAAAATCGTGTACCAGAGAAGATCTGCCCAGCTAAAACGAGTCTTGAAAATAGCCCCGAGTCCGATGAGGGTTAGAGACAGTGGTATTACGAAGAGAAATATCCCGCCTGGTTTATCACACCATCCAGCGAATCTCGCGATCCAGCGCTTTCCCTGTTCTGACTTTAAATAAAGCAGTAAAGGGAGACTCAGCAGTGAGATGAGAAAGAGATATTGAAGAAACCACAGATGTCCGGAAAAAGGAATGGGCAGCAAAGTACTGGGCCACTGCGTAATACCGGGGAGATTGAGGCGATCGAAGTAGCGCAGAATTAATTGCCAGAAGCTTCCGCGATATCCCGAATTAGTAAACAGTTCAAAGTAGAGCTGGATCGGCAACAGGACAAAGAAACCCACGGTATAAAAAGGGATGAGAAGCCGCTTGACTCGCTCCCAGATATACGCCCAGGCTCGCCTGGACTTTAGTGCGTACCAGGTCCCAATTCCTGACAACAGGAAGAAAAGCTCCATGACCCAAGTCCAAATCAAACCACGCATCGCCACGAAGAGCAGCTGACTTTGCTCCGGGTTCTTCAAGTGCCACCCTTCTGGGTCGAAGAAGCGGGTGCAATGGTAGAGAAAGACGGCCAGCATAGCAATAATCCTCAGCCAATCAACGTCGTACCTTCGTTCTTGCATGATTTTTCTTCCATTCACATGGAGGAAGGCTAGTTTTCCCTCAGCAATCCGTCCGCCGCAACGATAAAGCTCACCGGTCGCCATGAAGCACAACATAATGGCGGTCAGGTGCAGCGCCTTTTTCGACATTTAAATTGTCACTTTGTACCGAGACCCTCTACTTTTCCCGAACCTGAGATACTGGTAGAGATTATAGGTGAACCATAGTAGTAGAGCTTACCACTTCCACTAATTTTAATGTTCAGCTCATTAGTAACCCATACTTTTGCTTTACCGGATCCACTGATGGTAAGATCAATATTCTCACTTTTTAGATTTGGAACGCTGAATTCACCAGAGCCACTAATTGAAATTTTTTGATATTTTGAATTTCCCGATTCGATATTGATCTCCCCTGAGCCGCTGATGTCAAATGCGATGGACTGCGCTTCAAGGTTTCTTAGACTAAACTTTCCTGATCCGCTCATCACGACACTTAAGCTTTCCGTTTTCAATACGCCACCCTTGACTAGCACAGAACCAGACGTTTTAAGGGCATTAATATTTTTCAAAGAGAGACTGTACCTGATTGTCTCACTTGGCTTTAACCTGGCTTCTTTAGGCCCAATTTTTAGAGTTCCATTTTTAACTATCGTTCGAATATGCGGTGCTATGTTGTCATCACACTCTATTTCAAGTGACTCGTTATTCCCCTGAATGATAAACAAATGTCCTGCCCCACTGATGGACACTTTGTGGAATCCAGAGACCGGCCTAGATTCCTTTATGATATTTCCAGATCCGGTTATAGATTTTGAATTGCAAGAGTTTGCCAAAAATAAAATTATGGTAAGAAGGCCTATAATAATCTTTGAATATTTTAAATCCATATTTCCCCCTTTGTCGAACGGTTGAGCTAAGACGCTGGTTCACCCGTCGATTTCAGCTCCTGGTTGGCCATCTGCTTTGAATCCTTTGTGAAAAGTGACCGTGCCTTGAGGAGTATGCCCATCGAAGGAGAGAGCGAAGAAAACCTCCGGTGGTACTCCCTCGTGCACGAGTCCGGTTACGTT
>JAFDHD010000209.1 GCA_019308995.1 Deltaproteobacteria bacterium
TAAACTTCTTTCTTTTTATAATATTGATTAAAAGCCAGAAGGTCTCCATAGTGACTACAGAGTCAGCCAGATTAAATGCTGGCCAGTAAAAGCCCCGGCCTGTGCTCCACTTCGGCATCCAGGTCAGGCCCATTGGTTGCTGCACCATACCGGAAGCCAATAGTGTGTCAAATTACAAATGGCCCTATACCTGACATGATATATTCTGAGATTTTCGGCGAAGGCAAATCTGGAAATCAGGCCTAATAGGAACTTTTTGTTGTTTTATCAGGGAGAAGTTTAGCAATAATCCAGGCAAGCAGAACTCCAGCTACTCCGGAAATGAAGGCAGCAAGCACTGGCAAAAGGGCTTGTTTTGCATCCGCCCATATGTGGCGGTGAAGACCAAAGGCGAGCCAGGTTATCCCGAGGCAGAAAAGATTACCGAGGCCTCCGCCGACCCAATCCCATTTTCCATAAAGAAGCTCTACCCAGATCCCGAGGGCAAAGAGGGCCAGGAGGCCGTAAAGGCTGAACCAGGATGGAGAGGTGACTCCATACCAGGGGCTCTCCCCATCCGTGCAGCCCCACATAACGGAAAAGGCCCGGATCAAGGATGCGTTTAAAATCGGAAAGGGAGAGGAACCTGTTCGGTCTTTCCAGCTTTCGCCTCAGACATATGGCGCAATCAAGGTTGCAGGCGGTTGCTACCTCAACCTGAAGGGTCCTGTAACGAAATGAATCAAGCACGTGTGTTAAATGTTTCTCGCTTCCGGTCAGTGGAAATTCTTTTTTGAAAAAGTTGGTGAGGGGGAAATCCCCCTCACCTGGATAGGAGGTTAAGCAGTCTTTCGGATAAACGGCATCCAGTTGAACTGCAAGGCTTTGAGCAGAAGCCCTTTGAAGTTCAGCATCAGGATACCGACGACGCTTAATGAAGCTATGATTTGGGGTATAAACCGGCAAATACCGGTACAACCGCCGGTAGCTCCTCCCGTGGCCACACTAATTGGTGAACACATGCCCATCACCTCCTTCCAAACTATTTGGTTAGACCTATAACTTCGTATGGGTTCACACCGGCTGTCGTTATCTTTGTGTACATCTGGGGGCTTACTTCAACCTCTTTCACCACCTTCACAAAGTCTGCCGGTTTATCCAGATAGGGCATAAGACACCAGTTACCCTTTACCCTGGTGGTCCAGAAGACTAGGTTTTTTTGCCTCCTTTTGGTTTGAAGTCTTTTTTCTTAACCCCGGAAACCTGGCAGGCCTTTCCCCAGTCATACCGGAAGGCAACTGCCTTGCCTTTTTTGGCCTTGTTGTTCCATATCACTAATATTCCAGCTATATTATCGGTTGGTTTTTCACCTGAAACAGCCTTTTTCTGATCGGCTGTAAGTTGTTTTGCGAACAAACTTCGCTTGCCCGGCGTGAGATCAAGGAGTATCTGAACGGCGTCGTCCTTACACCATGGCGGACAGGCGATCCAGATATACTTATTTCCTTTTTTCAATGGATATTTCTCAAGGATAAACTGCACAATTTGATAACCTGTGCTTACACCAGGGCACAGATGATTGTGGAATTCGCAGCATTTGAGGAAATCAAAAGGGGCACCCTTTGCCCAGGCATTGGCAATTGTGACCATGCTGAATGTATCCGATAAACTTCCGATCTTTTCTTTTATCTGTTTCCAACCATCCGGCTTAGTAGCCTTGTCACCGTCCATATTTAAGTTAATCTTTCTCGTTTTATTCCCGTCGTATGTTATGACAACTGTATCCTTGGTATCCTTTCTGAACAGAACGACCTTCAAAGGATAGGTTACGGGACGATGAAAGAAAAGTAGGCTCCCTTTACCAATAGAACACCCTGTTGTTTCCTGGATTATATCCACATAGCCTTCGGTGGTCTTGCCGTTCACCTTTACATAAGTCGCATTGGTGAGGGCAAGGAGATCGGGGCTTCCCTTCTCAATCTTCAGGTCTAGCATACCATTTTTTATCAGTCCTTTAACATCAGCGGCCCAGAGGACCTGAGCTAAACTGACAAGCAATAATACAACCAGAAAAACTTGCATACATCTCTTCATGATTTTCCTCCTTATTATAGAATTCTCCCTTTTTCCCGTTACTTCATAAAACTTCGGATAATAACTACTGGATTCCCGCGGGAATGACGATTGGGTATAAACCTTTGTCATTCCTGTAAAAAGCCTGCATTTTCTCTGATAATTGCTAAAACAAAAAAAGGCCAAGAAAGCCCACCCCTTCAGGGTAGTAACGCCTTCTTGGCCTTTTATATTGTTTATTTAAATGTTGTTTAAGCTGGTTATCTGCTCTTCATGAGCAACTTCAATGTTAAAGTTAGGAAAATTCCGTGTTTTTGTCAAGCAATATTTTAATATCTTGACCCTGATACTGCAATTTATTAAAATAACAAATAAATTCTATATCCATATGAAAGGAGGTGTAATTATGGAAGGAACACATGAACACGAACATATGCATTCGCATGAACACACCCACACGCATAATCATGAACATTCACACGGTGATATGAAGCACAGCCACGAGCACACGCACACCCATGCACATGATCATCTCCACCAAGGCGACCCACAAACGCACGATCATAAACACACCGGGGAACACAGCCCACATGATCATGACCATCCCGGCCATGACGCAGAAATTCATGATCATGACCATTGACAAATAGCCCTTTTGAAGCTCAACAGGAGAGGGGGATGCATATAACTCTGCATTCCCCTTTCTACTTCTTAATAGCAGCAGGATAAGATCTGAAAATCCTTGACAAAGAAAAGGTAATCAATTAAAAAACCTTTAAATTACGGCATGAAGTCTGCAAGGTTTTACTCAAACCTTTTCATATTTGTCTCACTTACAGCCACGAAGGCTCTCCTGGGTCAGAAGACCGAATAAAATATCTTCAACATAACAATTATAAAAAAGCTATGGAGGCTCTCTTTTGGTCTGCAGGCCAAGGGTAAGATGTTTAATATCTTTATAAGGAGGAGAGAATGAGAAAAGGAAAAAAAGGATTTTTGTGCAGATTGCTCTTGTTAGCGGTTCTCGCCCAGGTCAAAGAAATCCGTATCGCGGACAGTAAGGGCGACTGGGGCTATCCCAATCCATATCGACATTATCCGCGAGGTCCGGGTTATGTCCGCATGAGCTGGGTCTTTGACACCCTTATCTGGAAAGATGATAAGGGTTACATCCCGGCCCTGGCCAGAAAATGGACCTATGATCCCAGGTCACTGAGCTTTACCTTTGAGCTCCGGGAGGGGGTCAAGTGGCATGATGGTAAGCCGTTCAGCTCGGAGGATGTGGTCTTCACCATAGATTACTTCAAAAAACATCCCTATCATTGGGTACCCATGGGCGACGTGGCCGGAGCAGAGGCCGTGGGAAAAGGCAGGGTAGTGATCAAGGTGACCAAACCTTACGCCCCCTTTCTGGCCTATATAGGCGGTGTCATGCCCATTCTCCCCAAGCACATCTGGAAGAACGTAACCGACCCGAGGAAATACAATAATCCCGGGGCATTTATCGGTTGCGGTCCTTATAAGTTCGTTGATTTTAATAAGACCAAGGGGACCTACCTTTACGAGGCATTTGAAGACTACTACCAGGGCAAGCCAAAGGCAGATCGCCTGATTTACATCAAGGCTGGTAAGCCTATCATGACGCTGTCCACCGGCAAAGCCGATCTGGCCAACATCAAGCCTGACATGGCCAAGCCACTCAAGAAAAAAGGGATGGTCATATTGGTGAACGCCAGAGGATGGAATAAGAAACTTATGGTCAACCACAAGAAGCCGCCCTTTAATGACAGGCGCTTCCGCCAGGCCTTGGCCCATACAATCAACCAGCAGGAGATCATTGACAAAGCCCACCGTGGCTTTGGCTCACCGGCCTCTTTTGGCCTCCTATCACCGGATCATGATTTTTACAACCCCAATACGCCGACATATAAGCCTGATCCGGCAAGGGGACGCCAGATTTTGGAATCGATAGGGTACGTCAAGGGAAACGATGGATTCTATGCCAGAGACGGCCAGCCGCTAAAAATAGAGGTTTTGGCTTCAAACATAACCGTGGCCGGTGAATCCGTTGCCGACAGGGACGGTGAGGTGATCAAGCGACAATTAGAGGCAGTGGGAATCCATGTTGACCTGGTAAACATGGAGCAGGCCACCGCGGACGGTCGTGTCAAGAAGTGGGATTTTGATCTGG
>JAFDHD010000210.1 GCA_019308995.1 Deltaproteobacteria bacterium
ATTGACACCGTAGCCTCAAAACTAAAAGGCTTGATTAAGAGAACCGTTCTCGACGAATAGCAAAGAAGAATTCAGTAGTATATTTAACCGCGCCAGGCGATTTACCCGCATGGTTTCCGTTGCCGTTATCGAAAAAGATTGTGTCCAGATAGCCAGGGGTTTGCCTGTCTGAGATCACCTCTGTTCCGGGCCTTGTACTGGCTCGAAAATCAAGTAAACACCGCCTTGCTTCTATCTCCTTTCGTTTTATCAATACCCCAAATTACTCTTTTTCGTATTGACAATTAAACTTAAGTGATTGATTGTCAGAACGTATTAACCCAATTCAGAGGGATAATAAAGATGAGATCCAGACAAGCAAATTTCCTTCGCATGAGTAGCCTCGGGGCTGTCTTCATTCTGGCGCTGATGATCCTGTTTGTTCTACCTGCTGAGGCCAGGGAGATTTCAAAATCAAAAGATGTCTGGACCTGGGCCAGGAAAAACCTGGACACCGGCTGGATGGAGTGGGGCCGGAAATACTGGCCCACCAAACCGGTTCGCGGCGGGTACTTCCGGCGGGCCGCCACCAGATACGTCGGGCTCATGAACCCCAACCACTGGCCGGTCCATGACTGGGACGTCATCAAATTATTCTATGAAGGATACACCGCTTATGACGGACGCTACAGCCAGAGGGTCACCTGGCTCATGGATTCCTGGGAGTTTATCAACCCCACCACCTTGATCATGAAGCTGAAGCCGGGCGTCAAATTCCACGATGGCACTGACTTCAACGCCGCAAGCTTCAAGTACCAATTCGAATGGGTCAAGGATAAAAGGAACAGGTGCTGGACCAGGGGCCAGATGAAGCGGTTCAAGTCGCTCGAAGTCCTGGATGAATACACCCTCAGGTGGCGCACCAGGGACCCGTGGGCTTCATTTCCAACCGGGTTCATGGGTTACATGATATCGTCCCGGGCCTTGAAGGGCGATATCTTGCTTATGCAAGCCAAGAGCCTGACCCACAAGCTTAAAAGGGCCAAAAACAAGGCCGCCGAAGCTGAGAAAAAGGCTAAAGAGGCCGCCGCCAGGGGCGAAGCCGCAGCCAGGAAGGCCGCGGCTGAAGCGGAAAAGGCCAGGCAGACCCTGGCCAGGTTAGAGGAGCAGGCTGCACAGGCCAGGGCCAGGGCCAAGGGACTCAAGAATACAGACCAGTATCCTGTCGGCACCGGCGCCTTTATGTTTGAAGACGCCAGTCCAGGCAATTTTTTAAAAGTAAAACGGAATCCCAACTGGTGGTTCGGCCCGAGTGTCGGCCATGCGGACATGCCTTACTTTGACGGGATCAAGATCATTATTATCCCTGATTCATCCATCAAACTTGCTAATTTAAGGGCTGGCAAGATTGACACCATGAATCTCAGCAAGTCCCAGTACCTGATGCTCAAGGACGATCCCAATCTCCGCGTCCACGTCTACCCGCTGAACAGCATGGTCGGACTGAGCTTCAACCAGGCCAAGGGGCCGTGTCAGGACATCCGGGTGCGCCGGGCTGTTTCCCATGCCATTGATCGAAAGGCCCTGATTTACGGCACGCAGTTCGGCCTGGCCAGGATGGCGAGCTGCATGTATCCCAAAGACCACTGGGCCCATAACCCTGATCTTAAGCCGGTGCGTTATGACCCTGAGCTTTCCAAAAAACTTCTGGCCGAAGCCGGATATGAGAAAGGCCTGACCATAAAGGGTTCCATGGCCAACGATCCCGCCTCCCAGACCGTGGCCGTGGCTTTAAAAAGCATGCTCGCCAAGGTGGGCATTGACTGGAAGGCGGTTTCACTGGACCCCGTGGCCGTGGTGGACCAGATGGAGAAACTCGAATTTGACCTGGGCGGCCTCTATTACCCATTTATTCAGGACCCGGACTCGCCGGCCACCGCGCTTTACCATCCAGAAGGTGGTTTCAATTTCGGAAGAAACCGCAACGAGAAGGTCATCGCGCTTATTGAGGCGGGCAGGAGAGAGGTTGACGATAAGAAGCGGCAGAAGGTTTATTACCAGCTGGAAAAAGTGCTTTACCATGACTACACGGACGTCTGGCTCTGGGGGGAAATGGCCGTCATCGCCTTCAGGAAAAAGGTCCACGGCTGGAACAATGATATGTATATCAAGTACAGAACCCAGTACTGGCACTCGCATCCGATGTGGTTCGAGGATGGCAAGCCGTAATATTATGGAGGTGAAACAACGACCTCAGAACTTATCACCAAATAAAAACGGTTAAAAAAGCAATAGGAAAAAAGTACAAAAAAGGGGTAAAAGCTACAGCGGTTGGCAGAAATATGTTCTTTTAGGGTCCCTTGTTTGGCACCTGGATTCCTGCTTGCGCAGGAATGACAACAAAACAGAATCGTCATTCCCGCGAAAGCGGGAATCGTGCGCCCATGATGGCGCTCTACCCGCACGGTGAAAGTCCGTGCCGGAGCAAGCCTCAGCTCCGTAGCCAAAAGTAACTGCGCCGCCGTA
>JAFDHD010000211.1 GCA_019308995.1 Deltaproteobacteria bacterium
CGGCGTATGGAACAACAATCTTGAAGCCGATCCTGACGGCCCCAGCCACGTGCGCAATATCCGTGACGCTGGTTATCACACCGCACTCATTGGCAAAACGCATCTGTGGCAGCATGGGGGACCTAACACTAGTGTACACACCAGAGAAAAAACAGAGATACTTGAAAGGTGGGGTTTTAAGGACATTCACGAACTGACCGGCCCTCTGGCCTCCATCCTAACCGATTCACCCTATACCGATTACCTACAGGAAAAGGGGCTGTTAGAGAAACATCGTGAGTACATGATGGAGTATATTCAAGCCATGAGGAAGGGCGAAGCCCGACCCTGGGAAGAACCGCCGTGTCCTCTGCCTTCAGAGGATCATCTGGACAGCTACACCGGCCGCAAGGCCGTGGAGTGGATACAAAATTACAGGAGTTCAAAGCCCTTTTATCTGCAGGTCTTGTTTCCAGGCCCTCATGATCCCTTTGATTCTCCGGCTGAATACAGGGCCATGTACAAACCTGAGGACATGCCTGTGGAAATCATGGACTGGCCCCAGGACCCCATACCGGTCTATGTTGATATAGTCCTGAAGTGGAGCGGGCTTAAAGATATGACCGTTGAGCAGAAGCAGATTCTCAGAACCTTTTATTATGCTAAGATCACCCTGATTGATGAATACATCGGCCGTATTACAAAGGCCCTGGAAGAGAAGGGTCTGCTGGATAACACCTGGATCGTTTATAACTCTGACCATGGCGAGATGCTGGGCGATCACAGAATGAGCCATAAGATCGTTTTTTATAACGGCGCGCTTCGTGTGCCATGCATCTTTCGCCCGCCTAAAGGCATCCAGGGCTGGAAGTCCACCGCACTGACAGATCATATTGACATAGCCTCTTCACTCATGGATATCGCCGGGGCCAAACCCCTGGAAGGAAGCGACGGCCGTTCCCTGATTCAAAAAATCCAGGCCGGACCGGACGATCCTCAGGCTCAAAAAGGAAAGGATGTTATTTTCAGTGAGGTCTATGGCTTTTCCATGGTCTATAATGGACGTTACAAGTTGACTATTCAGTCTGAAACACAGAAGCCTGTGGAGCTTTTTGACCTGGAAAACGACCCGAATGAACTCAAAAATCTGGTTGACGATTCTTCACGTGAGGCAGTGCGTCAGGAACTGTTGGAAAAACACCTGAACTATCTGGTAAGCCGCACGGATGAGAAAAAATACAACGTATTCAAGGAAGGTCTAAACGAACGCAAGGATAGCAGAGGGAGAGGCTGGGCCAAGGGATTGTCTGTTTTTTCTGAGTGAAACGAACGTAATTGCCAGTTCCCAATTACCGGCCCAGGGATAAAAGGAAATTTAACTTCAAACCCTGCTGGAGAAAGGAGGCGGTTAGATGTCCGAAAAAACATTGGTAAAGGTACTAAGCAGTTTTATTGTCATGATTCTCATAACACTTGGGCCCACGATTGGCCTGGCGGCGTCTGAGCCTGAAGGCACATTGGTGGTCGTCAGGTCTCGTGACGCGCAGTTCCTGGACCCCAACGTGGCCACTTCAGACAGGTCTTTAAATATATACCTGTTTGGCTCCATGGTTGTCAGAAACCTTTTCGATGGGAAATATTCGCCCCATCTGGCCGAGTCCTGGGAGGTCCTCGACCCCAAGACCTGGAAATTCAAACTGCGCCAAGGGGTCAAGTTTCATAATGGGGATGAAGTCACCTCGGCAGATGTCAAGTTCTCCTTTGAACGAAGCGTGGGTAAATTCAACCGCAAGTTCCGCGGTTATCGCAAGGGCGCTTTAAAACGGCAGGTAGCTTCTGTTGAGACCCCGGATGATTACACGGTTATTATCAAGACCAAGTTTGCTGACGCCTCCTTCCTTGGAGTGTCCATGCTCATGCAGGTCGTACCCAGGGCTTATGTGGAAAAGCTGGGCGATCAAAAGTATGCCAGGAAACCGGTTGGTTTCGGACCTTACAAAATCAATAAGATCAGGGTTGGCGAGTACATTGAAATGGAGGCCTTTGAAGATTACTGGAATATCAAGCCCAAGCCAGGGGAAATGAGACGCAGCCAGGTTAAGACCTTAATCCTTAAAACCCTGCCTCAACAGGCGACCATGGTCGCGGCCCTGAAAACAGGTGAAGCAGACGCTATGATCGGAGTGCAGACCGATACGAGCAAAGAGCTGGAAAGACTGTCTCACATTACTGTTTATTATGCCCCGGCCTCTCAGCATGGTTTCTTTATTATTAACTTCCGGGCAGAAAAGGACCCACAGACTGGGGCGTCCAACCCCTTGCGCGACGTTCGGGTCAGGCAGGCCCTGAATTACGCCATCAACTGGGACAGCATCATCAAAAACTATATGACCGGCCGTGAATGGCGCACCACCCTGATCGGCCGAACCCAGATCGGCTATGACCCCAACGCGCCTATCTACCCGTACGATCCTGAGAAGGCTAAGAACATTACAGGGAAACAGGACGCGGCCCGTACCTGGACGCAATCTGGGAGTACTGGCGCACGGTCGGGATAAAGGTTGTGATTAAGCCTCATTCCGCGGCAGTTAACTTAAGAGGCGTCTATACAAAGAAGTCTTATGGCGTAATAGCTTGGGGAGGTGGGTTTGGGCCGGACCCGGGCAACTGGTTCAGGGTCATGGTTCCATACAATGGGCTTCAGGCCATGCATCTTGCGCATCCAAAAGTTGAAGAGCTAGCCAGGAAACAATCTGTTGAATT
>JAFDHD010000212.1 GCA_019308995.1 Deltaproteobacteria bacterium
ATCACCACGTTGCGGCCGCGGGGAAGAGGCTGGGTCAGTAAGGCAACAGCCACGTCCAGGAGTTCCATCGTCGTTTCAGTACGGATTACACCGGCTTTCTTGAATGCGGCTTCATAAATCATGGTCGAACCTGACAATGACCCTGAATGGGATATGATGGCGCGGGCTGCGGCATCCGTTTTGCCAGGCTTGAGGGCAATCACCGGCTTTTTTAAGGTCACCGGCTTGACCTTCTCCACAAACCGCTGGCCATCGGTCAAACCCTCGATGTAAACCATAATGACCCTGACCGAGTCGTCATATCCCATGTACTCAATATAGTCCTCAATCTGGATATCGGCAGTACAACCACAGCTAACATAATATCGAAACCCAATTCCTCGGGAGAAGGCGTCCGCCACCAGAGCGCCGCCGACATTGCCACCTTGTGAGATCAAGGCCAGAGGACCTTTCTTAATGGGCAAAGGGAACATAAAGGCCGTCAGATTTGCCGCCGCGCTCCACATCCCCATACAGTTGGGGCCGACTAGGCGAAGGCCGCCTCTGCGAGCTACTTCTACCACCTCATCTTGCAGCGCCCTGCCATGAGCTCCGACCTCGGCAAAACCTGCGGTAATGATCACGGCCGCCTTCACTTCTTTTTCGATACAATCCTCCATTACTTCGGCTACTTTGTCTGGAGGAATCACGATGACCACAAGATCTACCATTCCGGGAATGTCAGTTACCTTGGCATAGGCCGGGTAGCCAAGGATTTCGGTGTCGCGGTTGTTGACAGCAAAAAGATCACCCTGAAAGTGTCTTATCAAGCTGTAAAAGGTTGAAAATCCCCATTTAGTCAGATTATTTGTAGCGCCGATGACAGCAACCGATCGAGGATGAAACAGCGGTTCAAGTTCTGCAACAATTTCTGGCTGACTCATATTCCCTCCAATTAAAAGCCGATCTTCAAGAGCGATTTAAAATAAGGAAAGTATTCTTTTTAAGCATACTGCGAAATGTTTTGATAGTAAAGTTCGGCTAGGAAAGTTTCAAGGAAATTGGAGAAATGTAAAGAGCTTTTCCAAAGAAGCCTGATTTCTATGCTCTTCTTGAGAAAGGCGCGAGAGTATTTTAATCACTCAGGAGTTATCAGTCCAGAACCAGAGCATTGTTTCCCTGTTTTCTGCGCTTGAACATCATGAGGCTTGGAGATTATACCTTTAGGCCAGATGATACCGCGCCTGAATCAAGTACACCCTGCTTTCACAATTTTTTTCATAATAAGCCGGGTTATCCAGGTTTTTTTTGAGTTATCCGCGCGGCTAAGAATGCCTGCTAGGAAGAATGTATTAGTCCCCATTATTTTTCTAGTACTTTTTTCTTAGCCAACACATTAAAAAACATAAAAAAATCATACTATCTTCCTATTGACCCCTTTGAATCAATTAAAATAGAATTTGTTTAATTGAATTGAATGAATTGATATGGAAAAAGTGAAATTTTGTGACGGAAAGTAAAGAACCAGTCTCCTGAAAAAGATCGGGTTTTAAAAAACTGAAATAGTTATTTAACCTTACAAACAGCTCTTTCCGAGAAAGTGGAGAGTGAACAATGAAACAATCTACGATGCCGGGAGAAAAAAGCCTGGGAGACCAAAGGTATGACTCTCTGACATCGGAGGATAGATTGAAAGGGTTATTCTCCTTTGTTCGCTGGGCCTTGGGGTGGAAGTTCAGAACTAGTCAGATGCCTGAGGAAGAAGCAACAGAGGAGGAAGCGCTTTCCTTGGTGCTATCCTGGGAAGAGGAGGAATTGACCCCTCGAGAGATGGAATGTCTGGAATGGGCGATAAATGGAAACCTCACTGCGACATGATAGATGTCTGATGTTGATTTTGAAAAAGCATCCTGAGCTTATAAAAAATATAAAAATTTTTAATGAAGGAATCTCTTGATATCTGACAAAGAAAAAAGAAAGGTGGAAAGATTCTTACTCGAACTGCCGGGTCAAATCTCGGTAGTCGAAGATAAGGATCAGAGAATTCTAGAGCTTTTAACCAGGGATGTCTGTGCTGGTGGCGCCTTTTTTTATACAGATCAGCCTCTTCCTGTCGGCACAGAGGTCAAGATTGACCTGGTTCTTTTGATAGAGAGGCTGAAAAAGCTGTCAGGCAGCAAGGCCCTGCTAAAGATATCGGGGAAAGTCATCCGGCACGAGGGAAATGGGATGGCGGTCTGCTTTGAAGAAGACTACGATATTTCGCCTTTGCCGAAGAAAAAAAATGAGGCCGGGCTTTAAATTCGTAACACCGAAGATAACCGGGGGAGTGTGACTAAGGGAACACCTTAGCAGTAACTCCCTGCTGGTACTTTTTTCCTAGCCCCAAAGAGGTAAAAATCATACTTTCTTCCTATTGACAGGGATTAAATAT
>JAFDHD010000213.1 GCA_019308995.1 Deltaproteobacteria bacterium
CGTGGCTCTGAAGGAGACGGCCTATGCCTTCGACTCCACTACGATCGATCTTTGCCTTTCGCTCTTCCCTTGGGCGCGATTCCGGGAACACAAAGGCGCGGTCAAGCTGCATACCTTGATGGACCTGCGCGGCAGCATCCCTTGTTTTATGCGGTCGAAGACAGAATACCACGGGTTTACCCGTGGATGAATGAGTCCGGCGGCGGTATAACGCCGCCATGGAATACATTAAAGCAGCTCACAGTGTCTACTATCTTGAATATCATGTTGTCTGGGTATGCAAATACCGCCGCCGAGTCCTGAATCCTGGCATGTGCGGTTACATTCGAAAGCTTTTGCCCAAGCTGCTGCGAAGTATGCCCGGCGTGGAGGTGAAGGCGATGGGCTTTAATAAGGATCATCTGCATATGGTGATGTCCATAGCTCCGAAATACAGTATTTCCTCTGTCATGGGGAAGCTGAAAGGCCAATCAGCTTCACAGCTCCGCAAAGCATTCCCATGGCTTGCTAAGGTATATTGGAACGAGAATATCGTATGGTCGCCGGGCTACTTCGTGAGCAGCGTAGGCGTGGATGAAGAAACGGTCAAAAGATACGTCGAGCATCAAGGACTCCAGGATTCAGGTCAGCTTCGCATGAAGCTGTGATCAATAAGGACCCCGGGCTTGCCCGGGGGTATCTATCGTATAGATATTTTTCAAAGCCTACAAGCTCTCCGCTTTTATTCTGGCGTTAGCCGCGGTCCTTAGATAGAGGTTCTTGGCCATGCCGTTCTTATCCGCTTCAGCTCTGGCCATGAACATCTCCGCCTGAAGGGCTAAAGCCTCCTTTAGGACTTCCTTGTCATTCGTGCCTTCAACCAGAAAATCCATCAGGTTCAAACCAAGCTGGTAGTTGCCTTCCTGGTAAAGTTTCCTGATTTTTTCAAGCAGTTTATCCGCGCCGCTCACGTCAACCACTTCAGCGGCGATGGCGGTTCGTTTGGCGGGAAAGAGCTCGCTGGGGTTGCCGTTGTACCACCCGGCATAACGCATGTAGACGCCTCGGATCACAAACTCCACACAGCCGTATGCCTGCGTGAGATATGGCTTTTCCAGCCATTCCTCCGGCACCTTAACGCGCTCCAGTACCTCGTTAAGCCAGCAGCCCTGGTTCATGAGCTTGACTACCTCGTCATGAACGTATCTTAAAAACCGGGCCTGCCCGAGGCAGACGCCTTGAATTTGCCCCGCATTCAAAACCGGTCCATGACCGGGTATCAGGTATTCGGGGTTCAGACCGGCAATGGCCTCCATAGCTTCGGCCCATTCGACCTCATAGCGGATGATGGCCTTGAAGGGATTTCCGATATTGGGCATGCCGCCTTTGACCGCGTCCCCGGCAATCACCGTTTTTCTTTCCAGGATATAAATCCAGGTGTTGTCATCTGACTCGCCCTTGGAATGATGCAGCTCAAAGGAAAGATGGCCGAGTTTGAATTTCATGTCACGGGAGTAAATGATGTCCGGGAAGGGTATGCTCGGGTCTAAAAACGGCCGGTTCGGAATCTCAAACCGCCCCCCCTGGTCAATGGAAACTCCGTACTGCACGTGATTCATATAGAACTGATGTTTTCCGAGTTCCTGATATTTTTTGAAACGATCTACCAAAAGCTCATGAGCGATGATCCTTGGCCTGGGGTCTCCCCGATCCTCGGCATCCTTGATGAAAGCGCCCACACCGCCCACGTGGTCGAGGTGCCCGTGGGTGTAGATGATGGTGTGAAAAGGCTTGTCGGTTTTGGCCCTGATTCTTTTGACGATCTCAGGGCCGTGCATCATGGACGAGCAGTCCATGATGACGATGCCTTCGTCCGTAATGGCCGCGCCCACGTTGCCGAATCCGCCCATCATCCACAGGTCCGATGCGATTTCCGTGTCAAACTGCGCCTGGTTCGCATTTCCGCTGCTGCCCCAGGCAATTCTTTTTTCATTAAGACTCATCTTTAACCTCACTTCATATAGATTTAATCGGAACTATTGCAATGCAATATCCAAACTTGTTTTAAAAATCCAGGCCATGTTGTGTGAAGGTCTACTATTTCCGTCATGACCGCCAAAATAAATGACGCTGCCATCTTCCTCCTCGAAAGGCGAAATCGCATAGGCTCGTGTTGCTACCAATACGGGCTTATTGGTATCAATAGGACCGTTAACTTCATTTAACCTGTATTCCCCATTCTCGCTACGAATAGCAAACATGGCGCCTGCATAGAAACCTCCATTCGGTTTCCCCATCCATAAAGGAAATTGTTGCCCTCCAATCCAGGATTCAAAGCCTATGAGATTTACCGTTTTTTTAGTTGAGGGATCAACAACAGAAAGTATATCGTTATAGGCGGGCAAAACAAAATAAACAGGATTTCCACCCAGATATTCACTTATGAGATTGTCAAGACAGGTTTCTTTAACACGTGTATAACCGCCTTTACCATCCGGGTCCAAACGGTAGATGCAGGCCCGGGAGCGGTTTTGTGCGCACCAGGCGAAAATGATGGACTCTCCCTCGCTGTTTGGGTTAGATATAGCGGTCATACCGCGGATTCCGCCAAGAGGCGACCTAACACCTTTTGTGGCTAAATCTTCCAGGTCATGAACAACCGTATATGTGGGTGATACACCGTCACTTCGGCGGTACACGAACTTTCCCGCGGAGAATAAGAGAGAATTGTTTACCTCTATGATGGCTAAAGGCCGAATTTCAACCGGGCCTGATTCAGACTGCTCATTCCAGCTTATTTTCCCCGGCGCGCTAGCATCGTAGATACCGGAAAAAATGCCCAGTACACCGATGGTAATAAAAATTCGGTCAATACCTGTCACTTTATCACGATATATCTCCCAATGGCCGGTTTCATCATCACGAACAAAGACAGTGACGTCAGCACCACCTTGTCCTGGGGAATAGGTGCTTGTGATCAACAGATTAACCGGTTCATTGAGCGGGTTTCCGTTTCCATCACGTCAGCACCACCTTGTCCTGGGGAATAGGTGCTTGTGATCAACAGATTAACCGGTTCATTGAGCGGGTTTCCGTTTCCATCAGTTGTGAAAGTAACAGATTTAAGTGTTTCGGGCCTTAAATAGTAGGGGCCCAGATCGAGATCCACTTCCCATTGTCCGCTTGGCGAGTCGAGTCTTAATATCTGCCCCCATCCTGTATCTTCGGATGTCCCACCGTACCAAATATTTGTAGAATCCATCCAATAGCCGCAGGCGGCATAAAGTTTACCCTTGTGACCGACAAGGTGTAATATTTCAGAACCGCCCCCGTAGTTTCCGCTACTATCCGTATAACCAGCTTCGTAGGACCTCTCCCAGCCTGTTTCTACAACTTCAGCAACGTCGCTGGCCTTACAACTAATAATAATGATTGTGGCCAACCCCAGAACGATAACGGCTGCTTGGCCTAGAAAATGAAAAATCTTAGTATACTCTCTCTTTAATCTCTTCATGGCATTACTCTCCTCTTATTTTTTAAAGATACCTCAATTACAAACTGGGAGCAGTATAATATTTGTATCTGATCACAAGCCGCTTAAAGTTCTGGAGCCAAGCGAAAAGGCGTTCGACTTTCCAACGTCGTTTATATCGCCTAAGTGGCCGACCATCATGCGGTACGGCGGCTCGGTCTCTTTTTAAAGGGAACACGCTCAAATGAAAAGGGACCGCCTGGGTGGATGACCCCTGGTTAAACTTAAGGGATACAAATCTCAAGGATTTTAATTGAATTTAATGGTGTAAAAGATCTTTTTATCCGGCAGCTTCCCGGCCCAGGTATGCGTGCCCATGGAGATGGAATAGCCGTCTTTGGACACGGTCAGGGCCTGTGTGGTCAACGGTAGGGTGTCCTTGGTGAACCATTTAATGACAAACTCCACCGCCGGGTTTGTTCTTTTTTCATATTTCCAATTTCTCTCTGTTTATCAATAATCCCTTGATGCCAGACCTATGATTAAGGACAGGGTAAGAACAGGGGACGTACCCTAGTTCGGGTATAGCTCTTTTGCCGTGTGGGTTAGGCTTCCTGTATGCAATAAGCGGTTTTCCCCTGCATGATAGCACCGAAACAACCATTGCATGAAATACAGGTAGCCTTCTTATCGCCTCTTCCCTTGAGCCATCGGTTGGGCAGGTCCGGTTCACGGATCAGGGGTCTTGCCATTCCTAAAAAATCGATCTCGTTGGTTTTCAGGAGTTTTTCCATATGGTCCACGGAGCGGTTGCCGCCGGTGAGGATGATGGGCGTCTTGACATCCAGTGCTTTTGCGCCCGGAAAGAAATAGGCTTCATCTTCAATGTTTTCGATATCCTCCTTCATGCAGTCGTTGCCGCTGACGTCGAGCGCCACTACCCCGGTTTTGACGATTTCATTAGCCAGGGCAGGGAAATTTTCGGGCCGGATGCCCTTAGCCGCGTTGTCGTCGGAATTCAACTTGATCATGATAGGGAAATCCGGGCCCACGCGCTTCCTGGCCTTGTCCATGATGGCCCTGATAATGTGAACGCGCTTCTCCAGTGATCCTCCGTACTGGTCGGTGCGTTTGTTGGTCAGGGGTGAAAGAAATGTGCTTAAGAGGTAGGCATGGGCGCCGTGCAGCTCTACACCGTCGAAACCGGCGGTTTTGACCCGCCAGATGGCGTCCGCAAAGTCGTTCACGATGGCATCCACTTCGTCGGTAGTCAGGGCCCTGCCTTTTTTCTTCCAGGGGAAAGGCCATTTGATTCCCGAGGGACTGACGGATGCGCCACTGTGACCGATCTGGGCCACAAGGCGGCATTCACTGTCCGTTTCATGGATGGCTTCGGCGACCCTCTGCAGCCCGCTGATATGACTGTCATTGTAAACAAAGATCTGACGCCCGTAGCGAAAGTCGGTTCGGGAGGGTATCATGAAACCGGTGATGATCACGGCCACCCCGCCCCGGGCCAGCTCACGATACATCTGGATATATTCCTCTGTGGGCCGTCCCCGGGCAGCAGCAGCGATCATGGTGGCCGAACGCACCAGCCGGTTCTTGACAGACATCGTACCGATTTGCCCTGCGGAAAAAACCTTATAATCTCCTCTCCCTTCAGGAGGC
>JAFDHD010000214.1 GCA_019308995.1 Deltaproteobacteria bacterium
CAATCTCAAACCTTTTCAATCGGAACGTGTTCTTGCTATTTGCTCTGCTTACAACGGCTTGACCGGAAGGCAGATATCAAAGATAAATTTATTTTCCGGATTGTCCTTGGGGTCGCCGTAATAAAGCTCATAACACGGCTGGTCTTCAGGCTGATACCCGCTTTCAGGCAGCCATTTCTCAAAGAAGGCGTCATGTGCCTCTCTCAGTTCTCCCGGCCTTTCCTTGCGGCGCGAAAGGTCTGACGTCCCTGTAATTTTTTCCAGTATGCCTAATAATTATAAAATCGGTCCTGAAAGTCAATCCTTTGCAAGTCAGGCACGCGCTCAACCAAGGCCTTGAGAGTTTTAAGTAATTGTAAAAACTCTGCCTCTGATGTATGGTGGGATGATGATTAATCCCTTTGGCAAAGTTACAATATGAAATAACTACTTGAAATAACCAATAAAAACCTAGTAAAAGGAGGAAGAATAATGCGAATTACTCTCAGCGCCATCAAGGCAGACATCGGCAGTATAGGCGGGCATATCTGCCCCAGCCAGGCCCTTCTCGATCGTGTCCAGGAGTTTGTGAAGCAGCGTTCAAAAGGGGTGATCATTGACTTTCAAGTGAGTTCCACGGGCGACGATATTGCCATACTTTGCACTCATGAACAGGGCGTGGACAGCGAAAAGGTGCATAAGCTGGCCTGGGACGCCTTTGTGGCCGGTACCGAAGTGGCCAAGGAGCAGGGCTTGTATGGGGCCGGCCAGGACCTTCTCAAGGACGCCTTTTCTGGCAACATCAAAGGCATGGGTCCGGCTGTGGCTGAGTTGGAGTTTGAGGAGCGGCCGAACGAGCCGTTTCTGTTCTTTGCCGCTGACAAGACCGATCCTGGCGCCTATAACCTGCCGCTTTACCTGGGCTTTACCGATCCCATGCACTGCGCCGGTTTGCTCCTCTCACCCAAGATGGCCTCGGGATTTAAGTTTACGATCATGGATGTCAGCTACATCGAGGCCGAGCGGGTCATTGAACTTAACGCCCCTGAAGAGCTATACGATATTGCCGCACTTCTGCGCGATCCTGAGCGTTTTGTGGTTGAAGCGATCCACTCGCGCACCGACGGCGAGGTGGCGGTAGCGGTGAGCACCACGCGCCTGCAAAATATCGCCGGAAAATACGTGGGCAAAGACGATCCCATCATGCTGGTCCGGACTCAGGGGAACTTCCCGGCCACGGGCGAGGTCCTGTCCCCTTTTAGCATCGCGCCATTGGTGGCCGGATTCATGCGCGGCAGCCATACCGGCCCCTTCATGCCGGTGAAACGCGGCTCCACCGTGTCCTATTTCGACGGGCCGCCCGTGGTGAGTTGCTCCGCCTTCTGCGTCCATGAAGGGCAGCTGACCGAGCCGGTGGACGCCTTTGACCACCCCTTCTGGGATCACGTCCGGGATGATGTATCGCGCCGGGCCCTGGATATCCGCCGGCAGGGGTTCTTCGGCGCGGCGATGCTGCCTTACAGCGAACTGGAATACGGCGGGATCGTTGAAAAAATGGCCAAGCTGGATAAGAAGTTCACTGTACGTCAGTGAATCTTCACGGCGTTAAGTCTTGAAAAATTGAGAAAAGGTTGTGTTTCCTCGCTTCCGGGCCCGGCCCAGGAGCGAGGATATAAATACGTTCCTTTTGAAAAGGCTAGCCCCTCTTAACCGATGGTGCGCCAGGCCGCTGAAAATGTGCGCCCTATTCCCCTTGATTGAACAATTCATGCCTTAATATCCCGCCGTTTCAGGAATTGAAAAAGCAGTTGTCGGGCAAACCCTCCTTTGATACGGTGAAAAGCATCAGCGAAAAGAAACCAGAGGAAGAAAACAGCAGGAAGGCAGAGTTGCCAGGATGTCTGAAGCGATGCAGTCAGTTTGGCCGCAGAAAAAAATGAAAAGAGAGCCCCTGATTCACCTCATCCAGGGGTCTTTGCGCCGCATGGATCAGAAGCGCGCCCTGACTTTTTTACGCGGCCGGGAAATCGAGACACGCCTTTCCTTTCACGATCTGGATGAGGATTCCGATTGCATGGCCCGTTCCTTCAAAAGGATGGGGCTTGGCCAGGGAGACTGCGCCGTCCTCTTTTTGCCAAAATGTGTAAGCTGGGTCGTGGCGCATCTCGCCGTCCTCAAGATCGGGGCCATCAGCGTTCCCCTTAACCCGGCTTTTACGAAACGGGAGCTGGCCTATTTCCTGAAGGAGACCACGCCTAAACTGGCTATGGTCGGGGTGAACCAGGTTGAGGCCGTCAGGGAAATCGCTCCCAGCCTTCCCCTGGTTACAGTT
>JAFDHD010000215.1 GCA_019308995.1 Deltaproteobacteria bacterium
CGGTCCATTATTCCAAAAAGGAGATCTAAAATGAATATCCTTATCGTTGATGACAATGAAGATTCAAGACTAATCCTTAAAAAAACACTTGAATCAGCTGGACATACAGTTGAAGAAGCCACAAACGGGGAAGAGGCCCTGGAGATGGCAAAGGAATCTCCACCTGATATGATTATTTCGGATATCCTCATGCCGGTAATGGACGGGTTTCGGTTTTGCAAGGAGGTGAAGGAGGAAGGCAAGCTGAAGAATATCCCGTTTGTTTTTCACACCTCTACGTACACTGATTCCGGGGACAAAGAAATGGCCTCGGGCCTGGGAGCGGATCGGTTCATTGTCAAGCCGGTTGAACCGGATGAGTTTATAAAGATCATACAAGGCGTGATTAGAGATGTGAAGGAGGGCAAGATAAAGCCGAAAAACCCCACTTTGAAGGAGGACAAAGAGATATTCAAGCTTTACAGTGAGCGCCTGGTGAAGAAACTTGAGCATAAAATGCTAAACCTGGAAGAAGAAATTATCGAGCGCAGGCGGGTGGAGGAAGAATTAAGAAATTCGCACGAGCAGTTGCGCAGTCTTTCCATTTATTTGCAATCTGCGAGAGAGGAAGAAAGGACGAACATTGCACGCGAGATTCACGATGAGTTGGGACAGGCATTGACAGCTTTTAAAATGGACCTGTCATGGTTGGACAAAAGATTATCAAAAAGTCAAAAGCCGCTGCTTGACAAAATAAAATCAATGTCAGAACTCGTTGCTATGACCATCCGAGCAGTGCAAAGAATCTCCACGGAATTGAGGCCGGGATTACTGGATGATCTGGGGCTTTCGGCAGCAATGGAATGGCAGGCGGAAGAATTTCAAAATCGAACAGGAATTAAATCTGAACTTGCCTTAGGATCTGAGGATATTGTTCTGGATCAAGAGCGATCTACGGCCATTTTTCGCATCTTTCAGGAGACGCTGACCAATATTACCCGGCATGCAAATGCAACTAATGTCAACGCAAGTTTGAAAGAGGAGAATGGAAAATTAGTGCTGGAAGTCGAAGATAATGGTAAAGGAATCACAGAAGAGCAGATTTCCCATCCTAAATCATTTGGGCTGATGGGAATAAGAGAACGGGCCCTTGGTTTTGGGGGTAAGGTGGAGATTAAGGGGATACCGGGTGAGGGGACAACGGTGACGGTGAGTATTCCGGTTGATAAGGGATAGTTTCTCGCAAAGGCGCAGAGACGCAAAGAGAAAAGGAATAAATGTGAATTAGCTAAAACATTTAGTATCCTATAAGGTTAGGTAGATTGTAAAAATTTAAAGCCTGATTGTTTGAAACTCTAAATATTGAACTTGTCAAGAAAATGATAAGACGTATCGAAAATACTTCAAAATCTTTGAACCTTTGCGAGAGGATACAATGACTGAGAATGAATTGTCGAAGATTATTGTGGACAGATGTCTTAAAATACACAAAAAGCTGGGACCAGGATTATTGGAATCTGTGTATGAAGAAATCTTGTTTTATGAATTTAATAAGAGCAGCATTCAATGTAAAAGACAGGTTGGAATACCTGTGGTCTATGAAGATATAAAAATGGATCTCGGATTTAGAGCGGATATGATCATAGAAGATAAAGTAATAATTGAGCTTAAATCCATTGAGAAAATTATGCCTGTTCATAAAAAACAACTTCTGACTTATTTAAAATTAACTGACATGAAACTCGGATTGTTGATAAATTTCAATGTTGAATTAATAAAAAATGGTATAACGCGCATTGTCAATAATCTATGAACTTAGTGCCTTTGCGCCTTTGCGAGAGGAAAAATCTGATGATACGAATTCTCATTGCTGATGATCATGCAATTGTTCGTGAAGGACTGAAGCAGATTATTGGTGAAACTTCAGATATGGTTATAGCTGGTGAGGTGAGCAATGGACATGAAGTGCTGAACAAGGTGTTCAAAAATGATTACGATGTTGTGGTATTAGATATTACCATGCCAGGAATAAACGGGCTGGATGTCTTGAAGCAAATAAAGGCTCAAAGGCCTAAACTCCCCATCCTGGTATTAACCATGCACCCTGAGGACCAGTATGCTGTACGTGTCTTACGGGCTGGTGCCTCTGGATATTTGACAAAGGAGAGTGCGTCAGATGAATTGATAACGGCCATACGGAAAATATCAGCGGGCAGGAAATAT
>JAFDHD010000216.1 GCA_019308995.1 Deltaproteobacteria bacterium
CCCGCATGTGAATTTAGCTGCCTTTTTCACCAGTTGCCTGCATTCTTCAAGCGACAGCTCTTTAGCCCAAGGTCTGGGTTCAAAAGCCTCACATTCTGCCCTGTATAACCTAGCCCTTTGAAAATCCCTCATTTTTCCATCCTATTTAGAAGTCATAACTCATCCTTTTGTCCTGCCTGATTTGTGACTTCATCATCTTAACCTCCTTAATCATTCTATATACAATATAATACTTTTGTATCCACTTGTCAAGTGTTTTTTTGATTTTTTTTGAAATTTCTTTTTTCGTAAACCTATATTTATCAAGTATTTAAGATTTTGGGTGGGAAAAATTGTCCAAAACCATCAAAAAACTCTTGACTCTTCCGACGTTTTTCCTTATATTGAAAATGACGGCTGAAAAGTCCATCACAAGGAGGTGCCGATGAAGACAGGTCCGAAAGTTCCGTGGGAAGGAAGAGGCGTTGTATTGTCTGCGAGCGTTTCTCCCCAGGTTGCGGCTTTCCTCAGAGGGATGGCGGAAGACCGTAGACTGAAACCAAGCGACCTGATCCGGGAGGCGATCGAGGATTTCGTTCTGAGAAACATGGAGCTGGGGTCCCGGGAGGCCAAGGGGGAGCGGTAAGCTGGAAAATAGGAAAAAAATACTTGACAGACCACTTCTAAAGAGTTATAATCCATTAAAGAACGGATGTTAATAGGTTGAACCCTTTAATCATCGAATACTTGCTAGAGGAGGTTAAAATTGGCCAAATTCAAACCTCGGCCCAGAAACTGCAAAAACTGTGGCAAAACTTTTACCGCCAGAAGGTTTTGGGCAAAATATTGTTCAGACAGCTGTAGGATTGCTTATTGGAATAAAACCCATCCACGGCTAACGCCGGAAGAGGTCAAACAAATAAAAGAAAGGTTGGGAATCAGAGAATGAATCCAGGCACTTATTGTATTGGAAACATCTAAATGGACAACAAAATCGTCAAAATCACAGACTCAGAACTTGCCTTTGAAAAGGCCAAGGCAGAAATCCAGAAGATCCACAGCTTTGAGAAGGCCAAAGAGTACCATGACAAGGCCGAAGCACTCCTCAGCTTTTACAAGCGTCAGCACAAAGAGCGACATGACGTGCAGAACAAGATTGCTGAACTCAAAATCCTGGCCGCGCACAGGGCCGGAAAGATTCTGAAGGAGATGAAGGAGCGGGGAGAAAGGCATCCTGGCACTAAAGGACAATTAAGAGGGAAGGGCACTCTGGAGTTTCCCAGGGAAACCCCAGGACTTAAAGACCTGGCCATATCCAAAAAGCAAGCTCACGTCTGGCAAAAGATCGCTGAGCTCAAAGAAGACGAGATCGAGGAGTACAAGAGCCAGGTTGCCGCCGGAAAAGAAGATACAAAAGAGCTGACAGAGGCCGGAGTCTATCGGTATGTGGTTCAGAAAGAAAAAGAGAAAAAAAGGCAAGAGAAGGAGGAAAGAAAAAAAGCTGTCCCGAATAGAGCCGAAAGTTATCAATTGATCCATGGTGACGTAGCTGAAGTCGGAGCTCAAATCAAAGACAACTCTCTGGACTGGATCATAACCGATCCGCCGTATCCCAAAGAATACTTGCCACTTATCAAGACGCTAGCCGCCTTTTCGCTTAGAACACTGAAGCCTGGCGGTTCCTTGCTCTGCATGATAGGCCAGTCTTATCTGCCCGAGGTCATCAGAATCCTCAGCGAGCATTTAACTTATCAATGGTGCTGTGCTTATATGACTCTCGGCGCCCATACGCAAGTGTGGCAACGCAAAGTGATGACTGGTTGGAAGCCGCTTCTTTGGTTTGTCAAGGGCATATACAAGGGAGACTGGATCCATGACGTACTAAAGAGCCTTGCGCGTGAAAAGGATTATCATAAGTGGGGTCAGTCAGAGACGGGCATGGCTGATATAATTGACCAGTTCACTTATCCCGAAGAGAGCATTTGCGATCCTTTCCTTGGTGGCGGTACGACTGGTATCATTGCTGTTAAAATGAACAGATACTTTATTGGAATCGATAAAGATAAGAAGGCCATTGAAACCACAAAAAAAAGGCTTGAGGAAATACTAGAATGACAAAACCTGAGATGACCGGAAAAAGAAATTTGACATTCAGTATATGGATACGAAAAAATTTGCCGGATAGCAAAAGATTCAGATACAGAGTGAGTGACCT
>JAFDHD010000217.1 GCA_019308995.1 Deltaproteobacteria bacterium
AGGATTTCCCTCTGTCCCAAACTCCGGTTTGGGACGGAAGTTGAGGCGGTAACTCCGTTACCGTATAACATGGTTAAGAAACAAAATGATGTCAAAATAAATAAAGATTATTTGTATCAGTATTGAGCGGGGCCGATGCCCCGTATTATTGTCCGCCCTGGAAAAAATTTCCAGGGCGAGCAGCGGGTGCTTCGGTTATAGGCGCGACCAGTCTCCTTTCCAGAGTCTTGCTCTATGTAAATGATTCAGCCTATAACCTATCTACTCCGTGTTTATTATAATTTATAAACACGAAGCTCAGTCACCAATCCTTTTTTCATACTCGTCTCCTTTTATAGATAAGCGTACTGTCAAAAGTTTTTATAATTAATACAACTTAACTTTTTTATTGTTAATAATTTACTTGCATATTTATCTCCCTCCCCCTATATTTTAATAGTAATTTTATTTAGGAGATTGTTTATGGATCGAATTTCTCGCTTTGTCATTTGGATTTGCTCAAAGTTTGATCGCGAACAAATACTGCGTATTATTGAGGAACTACAAGAAATTCTCGCCAATAAAAATCCAAACGTAAAACCTAAAGACGACTTAAAAAAAAACATCCAAACTACAGGGACTTCTTCGTAGACCCGCTTAAGCCGCTTAAAGCATCGCCTCGGAAAAAAGCTTCAAAACCTTCATTAGATTGGCGGAAACGCCTTGAACTTTATCAACAGACTCACGGTCGGCCTCTCATGCCTATTCAGCATAGAAATGCAAACAAAAAAGTCCCTAATAATATATCTTGTCCACACTGCGATGCGCCGTCCGATTTTCTTTATTTCAACGATGGCAAACGGCGACAACAAATCCTGTGCAAGGTCTGCGGCGTTCTTTTTCAAATCGACAAAAAATTCCGTAAACCTAAAACCAATTATTGGTGCCCTCATTGCGGATATGCTCTTTATCGATGGAAAGAACAAAAACTCGTCACCATTTACAAATGCGATAATGATCGATGTCCCGCCTATGTATCCGCTTTGAACAAACTTAACACACAAGAAAAAGAACTACGAAAAACCAAATCCTCTCAATTTAAACTGCGATATCAATATCGTGATTATCACTTTATCAAAGAACAACTTGAACACTCAAAACCAGATCCCGTCAAAGTCGACCTGGATAAAATTCATAACTCTCCAAATGTCCTGGGACTTGCTCTCACCTTTCACGTCTCCTTCGCCATTACCGCCAGAAAAACCGCTCTTATCCTAAAAGATGTCTTTAATATCTCTATCTCTTATCAAACCGTTCTTAATTATGCCGAATCCGCCGCTCCTTATTGTCATCTCTTTAATCTCAAGTATAAAGGTGATATTGATGACATTAGCGCAGGCGATGAAACCTATATCAGAATCACCGGAAAACACGCCTTTGCCTTCTTTTTTATCTCAACTAATAATCATAAAATTACCGCTTACCATCTCGATCATTCAAGAGGAACCCTTCCCGCTACCGTCGCTATGCTGGAAGCTTGCCGTACCAGCAAACCAGATCAAGAAATACTCTATATTACCGATGGAAATCCGGCTTATCCTGCTGGCATCCATTATATCAACGAACGAAGAGACCCTAACAACCCGATAAAACATCGTAAAGTTATCGGCCTTCAAAATCTGGATGAAGAATCTACTTTGTACCGTCATTATAAACAAATCATTGAACGGCTAAATAGAACTTATAAATTTCACATTCGAAACGCCTATGGCTTTAATAACTTTAACGGCGCCGTCTCTTTAACAACTCTTTTTGTTACGCATTATAACTTCCTAAGACGTCATATCGCGCTCAAGTATAAAACGCCTGTCTGTTTACCTGAACTTGAGAGCATTAATACTATTCAAGGTAAATGGTGTCGCATTATTGAGCTTGCAAAACATATTGTTCCTTTGGAATATGATTCGTTCAATCTTTAATTTATTTTGACTTTTTCATTACTATTTTCTATATTTTTTCATCCGGTGAAACAAAAGCAGGCTCTGCTGAGAAGCAACCTGCCGAGGGATAACCGGATCAATGGCAACAGGGTAAGAGCTTTTAATATGCTCTTGCCCGTTTTTGTTTCCAGGTTGCCATTGTTATGCCTTGAAAACCTCTTGCTGTTAACTTAAACTTCGTATGTCTTTATAA
>JAFDHD010000218.1 GCA_019308995.1 Deltaproteobacteria bacterium
CCTAAAACAATGCCCACATCTTCCACGGTGTGGTGGTCGTCAACCTGCGTGTCTCCCCGGGCGGTCAGGGTGAGGTCGAAAAACCCATGGACCATGGCCGAAGCGATCATGTGATCGAGAAAACCGACATTGGTTTCCACCCTGGCCTGACCCTGGCCGTCCAGGTTCAGGCTGGCGCTGACAATTGTTTCTTTGGTTTTGCGCTCGATGTCTGCCTTTCTGGGCCCCATAGCTCACCTCACCCGGCCTTTTTTACGGCCGAAAATAGAAATCCCCTGTCTGCCTTCAGGACAAGTTAGTAATTTCTTTTAACATTTTAGGAAAGATGATTGCAAGATAATTTCTCGGGCCATGATGAAAAAGTTAAGTTTTATGTCAGGGAGCTTCGCGCTCTGACCCACAGGCACACTATAAGGCCTCAGCCCTGCCCCGGTCGGCCTTTGATTTGATTTAAGATAGCGAACATGCCTCCGAAGTGGTATAAGCTATTATCAGGAGAAACAGGATGGATAAAGTTATTCCTTTTTCCGACCGTCCTTGCCGATACCTCAAACACGGCCGCTGTTCGAACCATTTCTGGCAAATCATGAAATCCAGCGGAAAACCAGGCCTGAAAGACTACCTCTGCATACACTGGCAGAACAAACTGAACAAGGTCGAACAATACTGGGACGCGGTCTGGCGGGCGGATCGTTTCGGTTTGCAGGGTCTGGAGCGTCAGAAGGCCATTGACCGGATTATAAGCCGCCGGCCGCCGAAAGAGGTGATCTGCCCTGACTTCCGATTTGACCCGGACAGCCCGACCGGTCAATGCCGGTATCACTTTCTCCAGGCCTGCCTCCTCAAGTTTCCCGAATGTCGCGAACAATGTGAAGACTACGTTCCCGAAGCTGTAGGTCAGGGTGCGAAGCTCCCTGACACAAAAAAATAGCTAATATTGTCAGGGAGACCTGCTTTGCGGGCCACCCTGACCTACTCTCTCCCCTGGGTTGACACATATTCGAGTTTGGATCATAGTTGAATAAAGCCCTTGCCAGTATGGTAAAATGTATCCTGATCCACGCGAGCCGTAATGATGCTTGCGGATTTTGCAGGGTTGAATGAAACATCTCCCTGAAGAGCAGGAACGAAAAACAAATGCCATCACGATCTGATGAAGAATCATCCAGGCGCAGTTTTTTAAAGACTGCGCTCCGGTCGGGTATGATTCTGTGCGGCGCCGGTATGACGCTGTCTCATCCGTTCTGGTTAAGAACCTCGATCAAAGAAACACGGGCAGGTTCTTCTGCCTCATCGGTCCTGGAGAGGTTGATTCAGGAAGCTCCTCTGGCGCGCTTCTGGATTTCTGCCAACTCCCCTGGCGTTAATTGTTTGGCCTGTCATCAAGCAGATGAAGAACTCGAGGGTGATGAATTTGATCATGAAGAAGGCATTGTTAAATGCCTCTTGTGCGCCCAGAAGTGCCTTATCAGGGAGGGAGAACGGGGCCTGTGCCACACCAGAATCAACATTCACGGCAAGCTGCGGACTCTGGTTTATGGGCGTCCCATCTCAGTGCACGTTGATCCGATCGAGAAGAAGCCGTTATATCATTTTCTTCCGGGGTCGGCCGCTTTTTCCTTTGCCACGGCTGGCTGTCCCTTAAAGTGCAAATTTTGTCAGAACTGGGAGATATCGCAAGCCCGGCCCGAGGACTTTCCGGGCCGGTTCATCCCGGCGGAAACAGTGGTTCAGGCCACAGAGAGGCAGCGAGCGCCTGTAATTGCGTTTACGTATAATGAGCCGGTTGTTTTTACCGAGTATTTATTGGACGTGGCCCGCATAGCTCGTAAACGAAATATCTCCAGTGTCCTGATCAGCTGCGGGTTCATGAACAAGGAGCCTCTGGCTGAGATGTGTTCTCTCTTGGACGCCATCAAGATTGACTTAAAAGGCTTTAGCCAGGATTTTTACCGCCGCGTCTGCGGCGCTGACCTGGCGCCTGTCTTGCGTAGTATCAAACAGGTTTCGCGCAGCAAGGTTCATCTGGAAATAGTGAATCTGGTCGTGCCGACCTTAAACGACTCCGAGCGCATGCTGATCGAGCTGGCCAAATGGGTAGTGGGGGAGCTTGGGCCGGACGTGCCGGTGCACTTCACTCGCTTCCACCCGGATTATCAGATGCT
>JAFDHD010000219.1 GCA_019308995.1 Deltaproteobacteria bacterium
GGGAAAACATGGATGAACCTCTGATAGCTTCTTATTGTAACAAGCTCAAAGCTTCAGGTGATCTATCGGCACAGCTTCAGTGGCTGCCAGAAAAAGGGGTGGCCGACCTGGCCAAACCTGCAATGTCGCGCAGGCAACAGGCTGAGCGCCGACCAATAACGTTTCCCCTATTTTCAAGGAAGTGACCAGCGTTTGGACTTGTACCCTCAGTCCGCCCTCCATGCGACCGCTGAAACGCAGCAGGTTTCCTTCTTGAAGGGCTCGGGCCGCCTCCTCCAAGAGGTCGTCCTCCAACCCCCAATTATAAAGGGCGTCGCTAAAATGCTGTGAGACGCCTTGGCGGATGATTCTGGCAAGCCGGTCCGTCACGTCCACCCCACTCCAGCGCCGGTTTAAGGCCTCAATCACCAGATCATGCAGTTCCGCTGACCAGATTTGAATCAGATCTGGGGGAATATTTGGATGAGTATCCGTTTCCTGTCTGGCCTGTTTTGCAATATTATCGATGACCTCAGACATTTTATGCAGGTTCTGAATAAGGTTATCAAAAATGATTGGGGCGAAATCAGAAATCCCAGCTGCCTTACGGGTCCACCATCCTAAGTAGCGCCGCCAAAACCGTATCAAGAAGCCAGGGGTAGGCTGAGGCTTGCGGCCCTCACGAATGACGTATTGAGTCTGTATTTCTAGTATTTGTTTGACTTCCTTCAGGATTATCGCCACGGATAAGCTTTTCAGCCCTCGATTGCCTAAAATGAACTCCTCCACCTGAGCGTAAGTGCGACATCCGGTTAAAAACTCCTGAACCAAGAGTGCCAGCCGTTGTTCAAAAGTCTGCAGTTTTTGGGGTTCGTATGGCCTGTGATAGGCCCATCCCAGAACCACCCGAGTCAATGCCTCCGACATACGGTCCAGTACCCTATCCAATGGTATTCGTGCAAATCCCACCAATCTGACCTTACCAGATTCGGCCGGGGGATTTAAGAACGGACCCAACAGATGCCCGGGAACCTGTCCCCCCTCCCGTTCCGCCAACAACAAACAATCAATAAGGCTGGCAAATAGATTGTAGAAATCTTCTTCACCTAAAATCCGGCCGCTACTGATTTCACGTGTCAAAAGCCAGGGAAGAATTCGAGGCATAGAAATTTCTATAGGGTCAATTTTCGCCGGAAAAGGTTTATCCTTAATTTTGGGGTAGGCATGATGAAGCAAAACCCGGTGCTGTTGTAAGGTAACCTGTTGCCCTACCGCCTGTAGTTTTTCCTCCACCTCTGACCATGATTGACCTTCTTTTTGGGGAAAAGAAGCAACCACAACTACATTCACCCGTCGCCTCTCCAACTGAGGTCTTAAGCTTAGTCCGGCCTCAATGATAGTTGTGTCAAAGCGCTGTTCCCGGTAGTCGTCAATGATGTAAGCTAACTCTTTCCAACTCCCTGCAATCTGAAAAACCATTTGGGCTTTAGATGACAATCCGCCATGCCAGCGACGTATAAAATCCAGAGCCTTTTCATCCAAGGCCCAAACAATTCCAGGAAGGAGCTCCAGGCTCATAGGAGTGAAATCCGTTGGGCATAATGCTTGGCCAACTGATAATAGTTACCAAGTTTGTGGTAAACTTCTTCGGTGACCCGGTTCTCCCGAAATTCGGATTCAAGAGCTTGTTGACGCGCTGCCACCCCTTCTTCCAATTGCTTTCTAAAGGACGAGCTGTCCCGCTCCTCTTCACCTCGGATAAAAATCTCATATCGCCTGGAGAATCCCTGTTTACGAAACAGATTAAAAGCTTTGCTGAGGCGTTCGCCCAAATCGGTTCCTTGAATTAAGTCTCCACCAGGAAAACGCTCTTTATTAAAACCAATTCGAGTGCCTTTAAAATGGATGTCTTGCATAGCTAACGCAACACCGAACCACATCTCGGCATCGCTTTCCGCCAGAGGTTTAATTTGATGTTCTCTGATGGCCGGAATCTGGCGGGATAAAAGGAAAGCGGTTTGGTACATTACAGGATTGTTTTCCCTCGTTTCTTCCAAGAGACCCTCTGCGTCGCGAATTTCGTCGAAAAGCCAGAGAGGCCAACCAAAAGTAAGGTTCAGGACGTCATCCCGCAGTTCCTCTTGAGTTGAAAAAATCTGATATTG
>JAFDHD010000220.1 GCA_019308995.1 Deltaproteobacteria bacterium
TATACCCAAGGGACACGAGGCTGCAGAAGGCGCCCCCTGGCCCCTTCGGCCTTTCCTGCTGTGGTTTGACCGCGTGTTTTTCCGGCTCCGGGACATGATTGTGGGAATCGTTGGACACTCCCTTGGCCGCTCACTGCGGTACATCATGGTGTACATCCTGGTAGTAGGTGGACTGGCATTCATTCTTCTGCGAATGCCAACCGGTTATCTTCCCGATGAGGACCAGGGGGTTTTAATGGTTCAGGCGACCCTTCCCTCGGGCTCCACCCTCGAGCAGACCGAAACTGTCCTGGACCAGGTAGGCGATTATTTTCTCACCAATGAGAAGGAAGCAGTCGAATCTTTTGGATGCGCAGCGGGCATTTCCCTGGCCGGCTTTGGGCAGAACGTGGGTTTAGGATTTGTAAAGCTGAAGGACTGGGAATTCCGCAAGAAAGAGGAGCAGAGGGTCTGGGCCATACAGCAAAGGGCCATGAGGGCATTTTCACAGATCAAGGGCGCCATGGTCTTCGCGTTTTCTCCACCGGCCATTGTGGAGCTGGGAAATAGCACGGGGTTCGATTTTGAACTGCTGGACTTCTCCGGTCAAGGGCACCAGGCGCTTATGGCCGCGCGGAACCAGCTTTTGGGCATGGCTAATCAAGACCCACGACTCATAAGGGTTCGGCCGAACGGCATGGATGATGTTCCGGAATACAAAATTGATGTTGACTGGGAGAAGGCCGGTGCTATGGGGGTTCCCATTTCCTCGATCAACAACGTAATCGCGGCTGGTTTCGGAAGCGCTTATGTCAATGATTTTATAAAGTCCGGACGGGTCAAGAGGACATACGTGCAACTGGATGCCCCCTACCGCATGTTGCCGGAAGACCTGAAGAAGCTCTATGTCCGCAACACAAGGGGCAAGATGGTCCCATTTTCCTCTTTTGCATCAGGCAGGTGGATCTACGGCGGCGCCAAGCTCGAGCGCTATAATGGCTTTCCTTCCATCAACATCTGGGGTGAGCCTGCGCCCGGCCATTCGAGTGGCGAGGCCATGGCCGCCATGGAAGAATTGACTTCGAAATTACCAAAGGGATTTGCCTTTGACTGGACAGGCCTTTCCTATCAGGAGAAGATGGCTACCTCCCAGGCGCCTCTTTTGTATGCCTTCGCAGTGTTTCTCACGTTCCTATACCTGGCCGCCCTTTATGAAAGTTGGACGATACCGATTTCCATTCTGCTGATTATGCCTCTTGGAGCCGTTGGGGCGCTGTTGGCTGCGTATTTTAGAGGAATGCCCAATGACGTTTATCTACAAATTGGCATGCTCAATACGCTGGGGCTTACGACGAAGAATGCGATCCTGATTGTGGAATTTGCCAAGGACGCGCTTCAGCGTGGCATGAGCTTGAAAGATGCGGCGTTAGAGGGCGCCAGGCTGAGGTTCCGGCCTATTGTGATGACGTCGCTCACCACTGGTCTTGCAGTTCTGCCCCTTGCGATTTCAACAGGCCCTGGATCAGGGGCGGAAAATGCAATCGGTACCTCTTTGATCGGCGGAATGATCACCGGAGTATTTCTCGTGGTTCTCTTTGCGCCGCTATTTTATGTAATGATCCAGAAAACTTTTGGTAAAAAGAAATTAGGGCAGCTCAATGAAAATACCGGGACTGACCTGTCATAGAAGGATCGATGATATGAATATGAAAAACTTTTTTCTAACGATCGGGGTTGTTCTTTTATCCGGCGGTTGCATGCTGATGCCGAAATACAAGCGGCCGGATGCGCCGGTTCCCGCTAACCTGCCTTCGGCGGGTGTCACCGCCGAAGGTCAATCCCAATCAGAAATTCCGCAGGCGGCGGACCTCAAGTGGCAGGAGTTTTTCTCCGACCCGAAATTGCGCCAGGTTATAACGATCGCATTGAAAGAAAATCGCGACCTGCGGATTGCTGCATTAAATGTGGAACATGCCCGCGCCCTATATGGCGTTCAACGGGCAGAGTTGTTTCCATCCGCAAATGTGGCTGGAGGGAAAAGCAGACAGCGTATTTCATCGGATTTTAAGCTTCCCGGTCAGCCGAGAACAACCGAACAGTTCAATGTAAATTTTGGGATAACA
>JAFDHD010000221.1 GCA_019308995.1 Deltaproteobacteria bacterium
GACTGTTTTGCTGCCTCATGTCCGTCAAATATCTCCATGGTAATACCGACAACGTCATATTCTTTTTCCTTTAAAAGAGCTGCGGCTACCGAAGAGTCGACTCCTCCGCTCAGCCCCACTGCAACTTTTGCCCTATTATTCCTCATGATACCTTTAGTGGTTCTCAATTTTCTGATTACCGGCATCCCTGCGTCATTGGCAGAGCTCTTCCTGGATGAACTACAGGGGGCCCTAAAAATCAAGCGTGAAAAGAGTTTCAAAAACACCGCTCCCCCAGGCTGGTTTTTCCTGCATTGTCTCTTACAATGTGACACGGGCTATGAAAGTAGCATTATTCATGGGAAAACTGAGGAGGCGATGTGTTTAATAAAGAAATGACGGTGAAGAGGTAAGCAGTAGACAATATTACTTCAGCCCTATGAAAGAACGCAGAAAGACATTTACGACACAGCCTGTCACTATGCGCGTTGTCAGTATGGGGCAAATTAACACCCCAATTGAGGGGAAACACTCAATGGAAATCTGTCAGAAGCCAGTAGTCAGCGATCAGGAGAAAAAATCTACTCGAAATTCTATAATTTCAGTATAGATGAAATATAATTATCTGGGTGAAAATCGTATCCTGACAGATTATCGGCAATCGCTGAATGCCCCCTAATCGTGTTTTTGCTCGATTAGGGCAACAGTATCCCAATAGTCGCTAACAAAAACAAGCTCTTAAAAAACCCGCCCAATAATTGAGCTTTTACCAGCAGGTCCAAAGGTTCAATTATGAGGCGGGCCAAACCCGAAGAGCCACAGAATTCGCTGCCAGAGATGCTGTGCATCCTGACTTACTCCGTTCTTATTGACGGGGACCGGAGTAACGAGGAAGAAGGTTCTTTGGGCCTTTCACCGTGTCTCGGTAGTAAAGCGACATTTTTACCATCAAGACCGGTAAAGAAATACCACCCACCCGTTTTCAGATCATGCCAAGCCTCCCCGGTCACGTGTTTCCCTTTAAGCCTGATTCCGGCCTGTAAGATCTCATAATCACCTTCTTCCTTTGGAATTCCATAAACACGCGCCTGTCTTCTCCGACCATCTTCACACTCCACCATCTGTTTTTTCATGTCTCCCTCCTTCTTCTACATAATTGGAAGTAACTGACAAAACAGCATCCTGCTCGCCAGACAAACACCCAAAGCTTATGCCTAAGACCCTGATAGTAGGAGTCATCTGGGGCAACGTCTCTTTTCCCAAGTGGTATACATCTCTTTTTCCCTTTTGCATCCTTGAATAGTCCGGGCGATTGATGCGGCCCCCTCACTCAGGCGACATTACGTGGAATATTCAGACGCTGCACGCTCGGGAGCATTATTATTTTTTAATTTGCCCAGCCCCTTGGTTAGCTCCATCAAAACGCCGAGGCCTGCCTTGACTTCCTTTCCGGAGCAGGCCGAGAAAAAGCCTAAGGGTCCGACGTCTTTGGAGGTCGTCAGATCCACTTGACCCGGCAGGTCTGCCATCTTCTCAAAAAAAGCTATGGTCTGCGGGTCTGTCAGTTTCTTGGCCAGGCCGAGCAGGGTGACAACGCCGTCACCGATCTCCTCGATGTCCTCTGGCGTGTAGGCCGCTGCGATCTTGGCGCGGACCTCCAACATGGCCTGAATAACGCGGAATACGCCCCTCTGCTCCAGATCATCCAGGTAATTTATTATCTGGGGCACGGTTGATTTAAGTAAGGGCTCTAAGGTGGTGACGAAGTCAATGATGTTTTCCAGTTGATTCATGGCGTAGGTGATGTTACGCACGCTTCTAAGCATCCGCTTAATCATCACTAACAGATCTTCCACCTGGAAACCGGATTCTACGTCCTCAAGCTCTTTGATCATTAGTTGAATGGCATTATTGGCCAAGGGGGTCAAATCCTCCTTGAATTCGTTTATCCCCTTGATCGATTTGGCCAGAGGAGCTAACTGGGCCTCAATATGGTCGAGTCGCTCCATAATCAGTTCTTCATTAGTCATAACCGCCTCCTTCTTCTTTTAGATACTCTGGCGCATCTTACCGGCCATGGTCATTTGGT
>JAFDHD010000222.1 GCA_019308995.1 Deltaproteobacteria bacterium
TTTAACTTAAATAAGTTAAATTCATTTCGACCATTCGAAATGAAACGATTGACAATTGCTATTTGACGCTTATCCTGAACTGAATTACCTCATTCCCGGACAGGCACTAGTTAGTTTTAGAGAAGTCGAGCTTTTAATTACTGTATGTAATCATTCTACCTGTGGGGGGAGCGATCGGGTAACCGCCTCTTCCACCCGGAATTAATAACCATCGCTGGATTTAGGAGTAATAAGTAATGAATGAAGACGCTCTTCAAGACGCTCATCAATGTAGCAAGTGTGGGAAGTTGGTAGAGGGAGCAAAGGTTTGCTTCATAGATGACACTGCTTTTTGCCCAAAATGTATGTATGGTGATGTTGAGCCATTTGAGATTTATCCCATTGGAATTGTCAGAAGCAATTTATCACGAAATCTTAATAAGGAATTCGGTCTAGTTGGAGACCCAAAAGAAGAATCCCGGATTGAACTCGTTCCCACACAGAAAGCCTTTATGTATAAACTCGAGGAAGAAGAATATATAACCGTTGTTTATTACCTTCATAAAACAAAATCCCCCAGGTCTATTTTTAGAAGAAAAATCGATTTAAAGGAAGTTGGTGTTTTTGCTTCCCGTTCTCCTGACAGGCTTTCCAAGATAGCTGTTACAGATGTCAGATTGATAAAGATTGAAGATACAACACTCTACGTTGAAGGCCTTGACGCCATTGATGGAAGCCCTGTGCTTGACATAAAATTACAATGGAAAAAAGGGAGGTGAAATGATCCTATTCACAGATAGATAATGACCTCAACCACCTTAAAGGTCAATTACCGTTTTGATGGTTACAGTGGCAAGACAACCTTAACGACTAGCTATATCGCGGGAGGAATGACCGAACCAGGAGGAAAAAGCAGAGGAAATAAAATCAAGGTGGATTTCAGGTTCGAGGAGTGAAAACCCGGACAAATTTAGAACAAGACTTTCTTCCTGACCTGCCTGTTTTTTAAAGTAAAGTTTTGACAATCACCCTAAACAAACAGCCGAAAACCAGGGCTTTTTTTACCGGGTTTTGGGTGTGGATTTGTCCTTTTTGGATCGTTATGATAAGGCTTGACATTTCAGTATAAAGCGGCATATATTAATCAATATAATTAAAATAGCAAGTCCGGATCACGTGCGGTCTTAATTTTTAAGGTCAGGGCCATGGATTAATGAAGCCATGAAAGGGGGTGCAAGGAATTCATTGATCAAAACATGAAAGTTCAAAAAGGATTTTGTCTAATGATGACCAATTAACAGAAAAGGAGGGTTATGTCATGGCAAGAATCAAGATTAAAGATTTACCAAAAGACATGAAAATCAGCAAGGATGAGATGAAAAAGATAATGGGGGGTATTGCCCCGAGATTTGGAAGAATCAGGACTTTACCAACTATTTATGGGTCCGACGATGACGGCTGTGAACCAGAGGTTGAATATTACTTTTCTCCATCTGAAACGGGAAGCTGCTAACAGACAGACCAGAGGCGCCTCGAAAAGAATCGGAAACGAAGTTTTCATCCATCTAAGCAGGCAACAAGCTCCATGTGCGCCGCGAATCTCGAAGAAAAAGAGATGAGGGCGCATAATAATTATTTGACGAACTCATGACCGAGGCATTTGAATAATGCCGGGAAATAGCTCGCCGCCCCTATCTTAATGTCCGGAGGGAGCGGGATACCCTTTACCCGCACAAGCCTTTAAAGAGAGAGCATGAGATACAGCCAGCAGCATTGCGGTCCTGCCATTTAGCCAAGAGGTTCTTAAATATGGCGGATATTGGCTATAAAAAATTATCGGTGAAAGGCAGCCATTATGTTTATGACACCAACACGAATGACCTTGTGAAGGTGGATAAAGCCGTTTACCAGATCCTTGACGATTATTTCAAATACAATCCCCGCACGCTAAAGAATAAATATAAAAACAAGCTCCCTGACCACGATCTTCGATCAGCAATTGACTTTATTCGCCGGGCGATAAACGAACGCGGCATGTTCCAGCCCTTTTTTAAAAAAGACTTTTCAATGTACCTGGAT
>JAFDHD010000223.1 GCA_019308995.1 Deltaproteobacteria bacterium
GGTCTGTTTCGAGAGGTGGCACAGCAGGTGGCTGAATCCTATCCGAACATAACATTCGAATCGCTTATTGTGGACAATTTTGCTCATGTGATGACTTCCACGCCCCAGAGCCTGGACGTGGTGGTCATGCCGAATCTATACGGGGATATCCTTTCTGACGGTGCGGCCGGTTTGATTGGCGGCCTGGGGCTGGCCCCCAGCGGCTGCTATGGTGATTCATACGCATACTTCGAGTCCGCGCATGGCACGGCGCCTGATATTGCCGGCCAGAATATAATCAATCCGACAGCCACCATGCTTTCCGCCATGATGATGCTTAGGTACCTGGGCTTTGCCAATGAAGCCACACGGGTTGAGACCGCGATCGAGAAAGTCTACGCCGAGGGTCGTTTTCTCACGCCAGACCAGGGCGGCCGGGCCACGACGACCGAGTTTACTGAGGCCGTGGCCGCCTATCTTTAATAGCAGGCAAGGTACAGGACGAAAAAAAGAGAGCCATTTTCCAAAAAACGCAAAGACCTCCCCCCTTACTCAACTGCGAATAAAGTGAAACCTGAAAGGCCAAAGGTATCCGTGAAGATTACGCGGGTAAAAGTTTTTCAATTTTTACCAGGGATTTCTCATGATCCTCTACAAAATATTTACGCCCTTTTTTGATTATCTTGTGTCCTTCTGATTCCAGTTGGAGGGTTTGGTATTCGATTCCGCCCGGGTACTTCGGGTTTAGTTCTCCGCCTGTTTTTAATGTCCGCCAGTAAGGCGTTATCCTCTTCTTTCCTCCCAGCGCTTCCTCATCCGCCGCGTTTGCTGCGATCCAGGCAAAAATCCCGGTGGTCATGGGGCAGCCAATAGTGGCGTCGTGCTTTTTCGCAATAATAGCTCTGAGTTCATTAATGGTTATCAGCTTGCCTTTTAGCACTTTTTTCATGATTTCATCAATTTCTATAGGGGCTGGAATAGCGACCGTGCCACTGCCCCATCGTTTGCTCATTTTTAGCGTTATCTTCTCCACCCTGGGCAGGTCCTTTTTGTCCATTAATTTTTCTCGCCATGATTTTTTCTTCGCCATATTCCAAATCTCCTTAATGTATTAAAGCTCTGGTCCTGGGCCTGGCCGGTAAGTAAAAGATGTGCTTAAACATTTAACATGGGATTGGCGGGTGCGCCGTTTCCAGGCTTTATCGTCTTGTTTCAGCCTCTGCTTTCAAGACTGCCTTCCCCTTTTTTCATGATTCCGAGGTATTCGCTGTACTCAACCAGTTTGGCCAGAACATTAGAGGCGCGTTCGGCGTTTGAATATGGAAAATGGCCGCCTTCACCAATACGGGATATCCCCTCGCTAAAGGTGGTGGTGATGACCGGCTTTCCATATTTTTGGGTCCAGTGGATAATTACGGCGTCTAGCATGGGTGTCATCAGTTCCATAATATCTGCCATCTTGGTCCCGTCCAGATCGCCGTCAATTACGGATTTGAAAAGCTTTTTCAAACCCTCAAAAAAGGAGCTTCCCTTCATTTTTTCCGAGGTGAGGGCCTCGGAAACCATCTCCAGGAATTCCACAATACTATTAGCATTGGTAGCCATGACCGAACCAAAGATCATGCCCAGTCCGGTTCTGATAATCTCTTTAATCTGAGAATGATCCCCGGAATCAAGCATCTCAGTATAGGTGCGGGCGGTTTCTTCAAAACCCGCCATGTGCTCCTTCAGGTTTTCCAGGCGCTGGCTGATCAGGCCGCTGGCAGAGGAAAGCATGGCTGAAATTCCAGAAAAGGAGCCGAACCCCATGAAGATGAGGGCGTCAACTTCCGGGCATCGCAGTAAAACCTCGGGGGCCTTCAGATACTGGATAAGATCGCGGTCCCCGGCGGGATCCACAGGATTACCGTGGCTCCAGCGGTCCGGGAACATGGTATTGAACTTTTCCATGGCTTCGGGAGGGAGGTCAATCACATTTAAGCCCAGCGAAGCGCAGGCATCCGCGCACATAACACCGTAGCTCCC
>JAFDHD010000224.1 GCA_019308995.1 Deltaproteobacteria bacterium
CTGCCTGATGAGGCCGCGGATATGGACACCATACACGACCGTTACAAGGACCTGGCCCAAGTCGAGCGCGCCTTTCGGAATATGAAAACCGGGCATTTAGAAGTGCGGCCGGTCTTTGTCCGCAACGCCGAAAGAACCCGGGCCCATGTCTTCATCGTCATGCTGGCCTACCGCCTGCGCCTCGTATTGGAAGAAGCCTGGCGCTTTTTAGACATCACTGTAGAAGAGGGCCTCAAGCAACTATCAACGCTTTGCGCCATCCAGACTATGATCGGGGCTGAAGCCGGATGTTTATCCGTTCCCACTTCCCACGCCCAGAGACAGCGTGGCCGAATTGTTTAAAGCTTTGGATATATCACCACCGCAAACACTACCCAGGAGAAAAGGAAAGGTAGACACTAAACGAAAACTTCAATCGATCTGCGCAAATCTGCTCAAAAGACACGGTATTTCACCGACAAGAATAACCCCTAAGAATAATTTCCGGCGGGAGACCAAGTCTGTCAGATAGCCAATGGTCAGGGAGATCACGCCTCCCAGGACCCAGAAGACAAAAGATATATTCCCTCCGAGCTTGACGTCTCGCTCAATATCGGAGAAACCAAAATCCCGGGCGATTTGACTCAGGTTGGGGGCCATGAGGTTCTGATCGGCAAACAGAAAAAGGTTGATAAGGGCCAGTAGCAAAACAGCGTATAATCGTTGCCCGCTAAATTTGGAGGTTGTTTCCATGATTAGATTATTCTTAAGCTAGTGACCGTTCAGGCGATAATACTTCAGGGAAAGAGGTCCCACGCCTCCCATTAAGAACCGCCTGCTTGTTTATTTTTACGGCGGGGTCAATCCGCCCACGGACCCTTATTCTTTATCTTTTTCCTGTTCTTCCAGGATAATTTGAGTAGCCATTTTGGCTGATGTGCCCACGACCTTGCTGCAGTGGTCCATCATCCCAAATTTCATGGCCTCTTGGAGTTCATCTGGATCGAGGAGGTTGAAGGTGCGGCCCATCAGGGATTTTTGCAGGTCGTAGCAGCGGCAGGTGCCATATTTCTCCACAAATTCGTCATGCAGCTTTTTCACCAGCAAATAAGACCTCATGGGCTTCATCATGTCTGAAAAGTCTTTGCGTTCTCGCCCAAAAAGGTAGCCGATGACCATGGAAGCCCCCACCAGCGCGCCGCAGGAGCCGTCGCCGCTCAGTCCCAGCCCGTCGGCCAACCCGCTGGCGGCCTTGAAGACGTCATCGTTATTGATAGACAGGGTGTCGAAAATGGCGGCCATGGTCGTCTGAGCGCAGCCGGTGCATTCTTTTTCGTATTTTTCTCCGAAGGTAAAGGCCTGATCTGCGAGTTCTTCCTTTGACTGTGCCATACTGACCTCCTTATTCTAAAAAAGAACCGTTTATATTTATTTCCTCGTCCCCAGGCTCAGCCTGGGAAGGCATGGAAGCGCTAGCGCAGCCTGGAGTATGGCAGGGTATAGACCGGTATGAGGCGCTCCCGGGGCGCCAGCTCCCGAAGCCCGCGAAAGAACTCCCGGGAAAACTCATCAGCCGGCTGGTAGCCCTCCTGGCGCAAAGCCCCCTTCCAGAGGTCAATGACCTCGTTGTGCTTCCCCGCGATGGGACGCCAACTGGCCACGATGGGAAGATTCTTGGCTCCCTCATTTAATCCTGCGATGAAGTCGGGCATACGGCCGGGGACTATCTCCAGGATCGCGAGGCTGTATGCTCCGAGCGGAGACTGCTGGCTTTGAGCCATCGCCTCATGCAGAACCTCCGGCGGCACCGGACCTAACGGTTCCAGAAGCCGGGAGTGTTGCTCCGGGGCCAGCTCCTCTAAACGCGCCTCATATTCCCCCCAGGCCCGATCCTGGCCAGCCTTGGCACGGAAGTCGTCAAATGTTCTCAGGCTGTCAAACTCCAGGATTTGCGTTACCTGACAGAATAACTCCACGTCCGAGTACCAGGCCGCCATCAGACGGGGTCCCAGGCGCTCGCAGAGAGGCATTAGCTGCTCTTGGGCGAACTCGACAAAGGTATCCAGGGTTTCCGGGCTGGCTGGCGAAAGGTTTAGCGTCTCTTCCAGATAGATCATGGTTTAACTCCCCTTTCATGGGAACGACTTCTCCTGGCTCTCATCTTCTGTTGTCCCGGTCGTTCATTTTTTAAGGTCGAGGTACATTTCGTAAGCTTC
>JAFDHD010000225.1:0-1852 GCA_019308995.1 Deltaproteobacteria bacterium
CTGAAAGGGTGATAATTTATGAAAAACATTACAATTTCCATTGATAAAGATATCCTGGAAGCAGGCAGGAAGTATGCAAAAAAGCATAATACATCATTAAATGCATTAATACATAAACTTTTGACGCAAACTGTGCTTCCTTCCTCTCAAAATTAGCTGGATGATTGTTTTCAATTAATGGATAAGGCTAATGCCGATTTAAAAGGAAAAAAATGGAAAAGCGAGGATTTATACGATGTCTAAGATCTTTAATTGGTACAAATATTCTGGTATATGCCATGGACAAGGCAGACCCGGTAAAACAAGATAAATGCCGTAATCTTCTTCGTTTGAAACAAATAAATATTCGCCGGATATAAAGCTTGTCAAAGAAGAAAGATTTGGTATATAGTATTAATGGTCAAGGAGGTGACCATAATTGGATGATTCTAAAGTTGCAGTCATACTTGAAGATATTAGCTCCAAGTTTAATATATTGAGCGATGATTTGAATGGGTTAAATGAAAAGGTTGACAAGGGCTTTGCTGGTTAGCTGGAAAGTAAAATGGACAGGCTGGAAGGTAAAGTGGATAGTTTGGAAGGTAGAATGGATAGATTCGAAAAGAATAATCAAACGGAACACCGGCAACTAATGCAGATGATTAAAGAACTGAACAATGAGGTTCAGTTTGAGATAAAAAGGATTAAGTAATATTCTGATTAGACCACAAAAAAAGCAAAATTTCGTTCACGATAATTTTTTTCAGTCTTTCATAGAGCTCAATTTCGGCAAAATAAGGGTTTAAGGCTGATAAGGGTTCCAGTAATATAAGGAATACTCCCGTAAATTTGACTATAACTCAATAATCTCTCCTACGCCCGCAAACTTTACCTTTCCCTTGAACTCATTGTATAAAACGGCGCTTTCACGCCTGCCCGTACAGTGCATGGGCACTATTAACGACGGATTATATTCTTTTAGTTTGTCAACCGTTAACCTCATTCTCTCTTCACCTGCTCCATGCATATGGAACCCGCCGATTATCCCCAAAACCTGTTCATTCTTATAAACCTTCCCGGCATATTCCAGGGTGTTGAGCAGCCCCGCATGGCAGCACCCGCAAATCAAATAAAAGCCTCTCCCTGGATATCTGATAATTAGCGACCTGTCATCAATAACCTCATCCTTGACCGGCTCTCCGTCTTTCTCCCGGTAAAAACCGGCGGTTGATTCAGACTCAATCGCGTAAATCCTGGGAATCTCCCCCGTCAAGACAATATCCTCGGTCAACCTAACTTCGGATCTGGTCGAAACTAATTTATTGCCGGACTCTTTCAGGGAAGCTTCCGTAAATGGAATACCAATATTTCTTGAGTCCCGTTTCTTGTTGATTCTGGGGGAAAAGGCCTCGGGATGATAGTAAATGGAAACCGGCTTCTTCAGTTTTTTCAGTATACCCAAAAGGCCGCCGGTATGGTCATAATGCCCGTGACTGAACATTACGGCGCGTAAGTTTAACCAGTCGACACCAATCTGATCGGCGTTTGAGATCAAAACTTCAGGTCTCTGCCCGGTATCAAAGAGATAACTCCAAATTCTCTCTGAGTGGCAATCTTCAATAAGGAGCGAAAGTCCGTGTTCGGCAAGGAACGAACTTTCATTTGTCCAGTTGTTCACCAGAACGGTAATACGCCGTTTAATACTCTTCATCTCAAAACATCCTTCCCTGTTTTCCAACTATTGTAACATAGCAGCGTTATTATAGTGGTAATTTAACCCATATCTGTTGTTATTAATAGGCACCTTCCAAACCATGCTTTGATCGAGAGTCTTCAAATCTTCCACTACAGTTACCTTCACCATAACTGTTTT
>JAFDHD010000225.1:1858-2208 GCA_019308995.1 Deltaproteobacteria bacterium
ACTTCCGCTGTGTTAAAATAAAAAAACCCTGCGCATTCCTACACAAGGTTCCATCTACTCTGGAGCCGGCGATCGGACTTGAACCGATAACCTGCTGATTACAAATCAGCTGCTCTGCCAATTGAGCTACACCGGCATTTTATAATGCTAAAATATTATGATTAGACCACAAAAAGTATAAATTGAGTGAACTTTAATTTTTTACTAGACTTTCTTAGCGAGATTGAGGGAAAAACAAGGCAAAAATAGCATGGATGCATTAAGCTAATCTCATGTCAGGAGGACATATTGATTAGGAAGCCTTATTTTGACCGAAATTGAGCTCTATGAAAGTCTGTAAAAAATTATTG
>JAFDHD010000226.1 GCA_019308995.1 Deltaproteobacteria bacterium
TAAAGACAATGGATAAGTTTGTCCTAAGCGCCGTTTCTTCATCTGCTTTACCCAAAAAATCTCAATACATGTTGGACTATCCCCGGAAAACAGCAACAAGATAACCGGTGTGTCCAACTCGAAGACAAATTCTAAAACCTTTTACCCGTTAACGCATAATTTGGGTTTATCTTTAACGTTTAAGTAATGAAAGCATAAAGCCATAATACTACGACGTTGTCAAGAAAAATTTTGCCATTAACTAGCATCCCTCACCGGTCTTCGTGGCAAGGTCACGCGAAGGGCAATGGATAAAATTTGGTGGCTCTGCGGACCGATCCATCAGACAAATTGAGGTGGAGGTATTATAAGCGGGCTATAAGCAATTTTCTAACCGGAAATTACTGATCTCAGGTGAATTCGCAAGATCATCTTGAAAATGAAATCGTGTGCGATTTTTTCCTTGACAACTGTTGCTACATTATTCTAGTGGATTTTTATTCCTTAAACGTTAAAGCAACCATATGAAAGGAAGCGCCTGTGATGTTGAATAACAGAGATGGGGCTTTGTGGGGTATGGAGTAAGGCCATGGCGGACGCGAGAATTCCTAAGACCGGTATGAATGCAGTATCAGGGCTTGGATTGAAAATTTTTTCAGACGACGAGATAGAGACCATTCATTACGCGACACTGGAAGTGCTCCATGAAGTGGGAATAAAGGTGGAGTCGGAAAAAGCACTTGAAATCTTCCATGGCGGCGGGGCGCTTATAGAAAAAATGAACGGATACGGCATCGTAAAATTTCCATCTTACCTTGTGGAAGACTGCATCCGATGTGCTCCTCGTACTATAACCTGGTATGGTCGGGATCCTGCGAATGACTTCAAGGTGGAACCTCATCGAGTGGGATTCAGTACGTTTGGTGAATGCATTCAACTTATAGATCCCTATACACGTGAACTGAGGTCACCAACAAAAAAGGACCTGGCCGACGCGACCAGGGTTTGTGACTATCTGGATGAAATAGCCGTTGTGGAAAGGGCCGTCGGGTCTCTGGATCAATACTCTGAAAGCCAATCCCTGCACAATTTTCAAGCAATGGCCACCAATACCACAAAGCATATCTTCCTGGGTTTCAATAATGGTGAAAGTGCCAAAAGGATCATCGAGATGGCGGCTGCCTGTGTTGGAGGCATGGAAAATCTCAGGCAAAGACCGATTGTAACAGCCTTTGTCTGTCCTACCAGCCCCCTTGAGTTGGTTCACACATGCACTGACGTCATCATAGAATGCGCTAGCTCAGGGATTGGAGTAAGCCCTGTCTCCATGGTCCTCTCAGGTGCCACCGCTCCAGCCACCCTGGCGGGTTCATTGATCACACACAATGCCGAGGTATTGAGTGCTATTGTATTGACTCAGTTGACGCGAAAGGGAACCCCATGTACTTATGCAAGCTGCAGCACAATTATGGACCTTCGTTTCGCAGGCCCTGCAATAGGCACACCTGAGTATGGAATAATCAGCGCCGGGCTGACAAGGATCGCTCAATACTATCAACTCCCCTGCTGGGTGGGAGGCGGAAATTCTGACAGCAAACTTCCCGATGCCCAGGCCGCCTATGAAGCAGGACTCACTACAACCATCAGTGCCCTAGCAGGGGCAAATATTATTTATGGTGCAGGGTGTCTTGAATCAGGGTTGACTTTTGATTTCGGGAAATTAAACTATCAAATGGCGCTAGATGTCATAAAAGAAGTTGGTCCTGGTGGTGAGTATATCACGCACCAGCATACCTATGATAATATGAAAAAAATGTCGCGTTCAAATCTGTTCGATCGTAGAAAACGCGACGCCTGGCTGGAAAAAACGGGGGGCAAAAACCTGACGGAGCGCGCCTATGATGAGGTGAAACATATCCTTAAAAGCCATCGCCCTTTGCCGCTTCCCGATGGTGCAGCAGAAAGCATGAGGTCGATCATTGAAGAATACGAATCTGAACTGACCGCTCGCCGCAACTAACGGGAGCTATTGCTATTACCTTAAAAAAGAATTGAAATGGGGAGAATAAGTTACGAGGGACGCCACGATCCGCAGATGGTT
>JAFDHD010000227.1 GCA_019308995.1 Deltaproteobacteria bacterium
CGCCAGGAGATAGCGCACCCGGTCATTGGCAATAGCGCGGGATAAAGCTCTGATCTGATGCGGCAACGGGATAACGGAGGACTCGATGGGCGCCAGCAGGACGTCCTGGGTCAGCGCATCGGATACTCGCGCGGCCGCCGTTACATAGACGATGCTGTCGGCGGTGCAGATGCCAGCTTCTTTCAGAGATTTGAGCCTTGAAGCGGGTAGGCGTACTACTGTATCCTGGCTGGGCAGCCAGACCCGGCAGATCGTCTCCCCCCATAAGTTCTGGGCTTCAATAACTTGGCACACCTGCCCATGGTCAGTGCTAAAATGCCAGTTTGTATTACTTATATGATCAGAAGGTGATTCCTTCATTATAGTAGGCTTCGTCTTTCAAGGATTGCCTTGGCTTCATGTTATTTCTGTTTATGATTTCAATTAATCCAGTTGCCAAACAGGGTTTTCTCGGAAGTGAATATTGTTCACTTGCAACCAGTTCACCGGATCAAATTGGGAAGAACTGGCAAACGGTCTGCTCAATCCCAGGCTGATAATTATTGCAGAGCTTGCTTTTATTTGTGTTTTGGTATCATTAATAATTTTTTCCTTTGGGGAATAATCGTCAATCTCATAAAAACGGATATCAGTTATTCCGGCATTTACGTGTAATTCCCCATCGGTAAAGTTTAAACGCACCTGTGGCTTGCCAGACCTTCCAGTATCAACATATAACGATGGCTTCCTATTTAACCTTAAACATCCCAATGATGCCTGCCCACAACCAGGATCTGTACCATACAAAGACTGGCCTATATGCCTTAAATCATCGCCAAAAATCTCTTTGAGGCGATTTTTACTGATTCTTTCCAGAACTTCCCAAAATGTCTCTCGTGCTACCCCTTTTAATAGACACTCAGAAGGCTCAAATAAATAATCCTCGGTATGCGGCGGATCAGGTTTATGAATAATTGTGCCAAGTTGGACCATATTCCCCATGTCAAATGGACCCGCATTTCGAGCTAGTAAACTGATAGTCAAATTCTCAGTTCCCAACACGGGACGTATATGTTGTTTTGTGCCTATGGCGATTCCTGCCACACAAAAAAAACCCCTTCTCATTCTGGTTAAGTGATTTACTATGATAGTTTTCATCTTCTTTATAAATGAATAATTGATATATTTTTCCAATACTTCTGAAGATATTCAGCTACAAGGCGCCGATGACATTGATCAGGCTTGGGTTCACTGCACAATAACACGGTAGGCATATTAAAAAGGTCTTTCTTTAAAAATCCAGATACTTGACGTTCATTTAGGAGATCGAGGAACATTTTCTCATATTCTTCCCAGGTAATTCTCTTATCACGGTATCCTTCCAAAATATTTAAGATCGTCCTGCTTGGAGAATCCGGCAAGTTGGGATTGATTGTTTAATCGAATATCAATGAGGCGCTTGATACCAGAGCGTTTTAAGATTTCAAAGAACTGCGCCGCGCTTTTTTTGGTGAAACCGATGGTGTAGATTTCCACTCCTTGACCTCCTGTCCTGCAAAGAGGTTCATTTGCCCCTTATGCTTTTGGTAGTCTTCTTCTGCCGTCAATTCTTCCTCGCTTTGTAACCTGCCATTCCCCCTGATGTGAATTATTCTGACTCCGCGTTTAATTAAAACCTTGCCTATTAATAGCCGTCTATGACATTTAGCCGGGTCCTCCTCACCACAAAGAAGTGCCACTCTGTAGCTCCGGGCGCCTTTAAGCAGACGGTTTATACCTTCTTGAAATTGTATAGATTTCTCCATCCGGTCGTAGTAGACGTGACCTTCTTCGTCATAAACCTCTTCAGTTTCTGGCCGACCGCCGAGAGTATCTCCTAAATAAAGATACTTAATACCGGCCCTGGATAGAGATTTTGCAAGGATATCTTTGTTAAAATGCGTAGCATAGCGGGAAAAAGGGCTTGATCGGACATCTACGAGCACTTCAATATGCCCTTCTTCAAGAAGGGTTAAAAATTTTTCCCACGAATGGTTAGAATGACCGATAGTATATAATTCTGCTTCCTGACCGGTTTTCATATGGTGGCCCCTTCACCCCTTCTTGT
>JAFDHD010000228.1 GCA_019308995.1 Deltaproteobacteria bacterium
GTTTCCAGAAAGCTCCGAGGTGGACGGAATGGTTCGGAATCCGTGGTCGGATTAAATCGGAATCAGTGGACGATTTGAATCGGAATGGGTGGACGGAATGCGTCGGAATACGCAGCTGCCATGGATGAGAAGAAATGAGGCAGTATTCAATAAGGTTTTTATAGCCCTGTCAGGAAGTATTGAGAGCCCCATAAACTTCTGTGAAATAGCATCTGATACAGGAGTCAGCTATAAAACGCTCCAACAATATATTGAGTTCCTCGAACACTGAGCCCTGAACAAAGGCTGTATTACTGGAGGAGTAAAACAGGAACAGAAATAGATCTCATTTGGTCCAGAGGCCAGGAACTCATCCCCATAGAGGTTAGGTATAGACAAAGGGCTGGCTTAAAGCCCCTGTTACCTTTCATAAGAAGGTATAAAAATCAAATTGAATATTCTATCACCTCCACTAAGAACCTATTGGACTTCAGGGAAATCAATGGCATCAAAGTTTTATTTATACCCGCGCTGTTTTTGGCTTAAGTAGATCAGAAAGCTGATTGCCCCCTATTCCCACCAATTATTTTTTCCAGGCCGAAAAACATTTTCCCATTTTTGTCGTCTTTAGGGATCGTAGCCGAGGGGCAAAGGTAGCCCGTTAAGTAGTATCCCTCCAGAAATCTAAGATTCCTGGAGGGTCCTGGCAGCGGTCGGCTATCAGCCGTCAGCTTAGCCCCTAAGTCTCTGATTTCATAAAACCGATGCAAGGAGGTCCATATGGGCAAGACCGCCATGCGGCCTCCCACAGAGCGGGTCTCTTCTTCTCTAAACTCAGCATATCTATACCAAAATACAGGGCCATTAGCTCTGGCAGGCTAAATGGTATGGGGATTTGATGTTTGACGGTATCAAGCAATGACCACAGGTTCTTGCCTTCCACCCTTTCTGTATAGATGGGGAAACCAGCGATCTCCAGGGCCTCAAGATCTCTATAAACCGTCCTTGGATGACAGTCCAGTTCAGAGGCCAGTTCTGCAGCAGACTTCCCACGCTTTGAAGAGATCAGCGTCTGGATTATCCTCCCCAAAACGATCCCCCTCTCATTACCGTAAGTGGGGGAACCCGTTTATGTATAAAGATGTTGCACAGTTAAACGAAAATTAACAAATTTATCAATAAAATTTATGCCATAGCACACATATTTTTTCATGAGCCAGCAACATTTTTTCAAATTTTTTCTGCCAAGTGTGACCGTATCGTTTTCAAAAGGGTGGATTTTAACTTTTCCAAAGAAAACGCATAAAAGGAACCATTAACTGCTGCTTGGAAGTTCTGCCGCCGCGACGCTCGCGAGCTCTATCACCGCCTGATCCTGATGGTGGGCCCGGCGGGAAGCGGGAAGACGTCCGCGTTGCAGGAGGTGTCGGTCTCGACCTCCCTGCCTGCGTGCGGGCACGCACAGGCAGGCGCACCGCTGGTCAACGTCAATCTCGAGCTGTGTCGCCGAATGCTGGACCTAAGCGTTCGCCAACGGGCTCTGCAGCTACCGCGGCTCTTGGGCGAAATCGTACCTGCCTGCCGCGACCTGTCTGCCCGCCAGGCAGGGATGAAGAAACGCTTTGAGGAATACCTCGATGAACTCACCAAGGGCAACGAGCCCGGCAAGGTAAGTCTTGGGAGAATATATGGGTAAAGAAGCGTTGTTCAAGCAACAATCGCCACAGATTCTCGAGACGCTTCGCCAAGTAGCCATTATTCAAAGCACCGAGTCTTCTACGCGAATAGAAGGAATCACCGCCCCTCTTGAACGAATCAAGGCTTTAGTAGAGAAAAAAACTACGCCGGTCAACCGCTCGGAGCAAGAAATCGCGGGTTACCGAGATGTGCTCAATACTATTCACGCAAATGCCAGAGAAATGCCTTTTACTCCAAACGTCGTGCTCCAACTTCATCGGGATCTCTATGAGGTCTCTGAAAAAGTGGGGTTTGTTTGGGCACTTTGGCCCTGTATTTTTCCCTTTCTTGTCTTGTGATTTCTGTGGTTGGACTGCCCTTGCTCGTTCTGGAACCTAGCTCG